>JALYOB010000545.1 GCA_030857085.1 Acidobacteriota bacterium
ACACTCGTGCGAATCGAACCGACTGTGTCGCGGAGGCTTGCCCTGCAGACGGGGTCCGGGGGCCGTGCCCCCGGCCGCCGGAGGCCCCTCGTCGTCCCCCGCGAGTTAGACTCCGCGCGATGCTCGAAGCGTCCACTCCCGCATTTCTTGTCGACCGCGCCGTCGTCGCCCGCAACTGCGAGGCGATGCGCGCGAAAGCCCGCTCGTCCGCGGTCGCGTTCCGGCCGCACGTCAAGACGCATAAAACCGTGGAGATCGGGCGGATGCAGCACGGCGGCTCGACCGGGCCGATCACCGTCTCGACCTTGGCGGAAGCAGAGGTATTCGCAAAGGATGGCTATCGCGACATCACGTATGCGTTTCCGCTCGCGCCGGAGAAAGTCGCCCGCGCGGCGGCGATTGCATCGACGATCGATCGATTGAATGTGCTCGTCGATTCCGAGCGCGCATTACGGGCGATCGAAGAGTTCTCGCGCGCGCACGGCGTCACCTTCAATGCGTTCCTGAAAGTCGACTGCGGCTATCACCGGGCCGGAGTGGATCCGGAGAGTCCGGACAGCGTGCGGCTCGCGCTCGCGTTAGGCCGTTCCGAGGCGGTACGGTTTCAGGGCCTTCTCACGCACGCGGGACATTCGTACAACGCGAAGGATGTGGAAGAGATCCGCCGCATTGCGGCCGAAGAGGCAGCGTGTCTGACGCGTTTCCGCGCGCTGCTCGCGTCGGAGGGACTGGACAACATCTGCCGCAGCGTCGGCTCGACGCCGACGTGTGCTGTGGTCGAACGGTTCAGTGAGTGCGACGAAGTGCGTCCCGGCAACTACGTTTTCTACGACGCGTTTCAGGCGACGATCGGCTCGAGTGCGATGAGCGACGTGGCGGTGTCGGTGCTGACGACGGTGGTCGGCTCCTATCCCGAGCGCAACGCGATCATCATCGACGCCGGTGCGCTGGCGTTGTCGAAAGACACCGGCCCCGCGCACATCGACCCCCGCTTCGGCTACGGCCTCGTCTGCGACCTCGACCTCAACCCGCTCCCGATGCGCATCGAAGCGCTCTCGCAGGAACACGGCAAAGTCTCGACGCGCACCAACGTGCCGGTCGGCACCCGCCTGCGCGTGATCCCCAACCACTCCTGCCTCACCGCCGCCATGTTCGACGCGTATCAGATCGTGGATGGCGGAAGGATTGTGGATCAGTGGAGGCCAGTGAGGGGGTGGTGAGCGCGCTGCGCGCGCGTTGTCGGTTCTCGGTTGTCCGTTCAGGGTGAGGCATCGCGGGAGCGACGCCACAGCCGACGGACAACGGACAACGGACAACCGATCACCGACAACCGACAACCGACAACCGACAACCACCATGCACATCACCGACGGCCCCCCCACCGCACCCGCAACCTTCCTGTTCGCCCACGGCGCGGGCGCTCCCATGGACACGCCCTTCATGAACACCGTCGCGCGCGGGCTGGCGGCGCGGGGGATTCGTGTGGTGCGGTTCGAGTTTCGGTACATGGCGGCGCGGAGGGAAGGGAAGAAGAAGGGAGGGCCGCCGGATCGGCAGCCGGTGTTGCTTGAAACGTTCCGGCGCGTGGTCGAAGAGCATGGCGGCGGGGCGAAGGTCGTCATTGGCGGCAAGTCGATGGGCGGGCGGATGGCGAGTCTCATTGCCGATGAAGTGGGAGCGCGCGGGTTGCTCTGTCTCGGCTATCCGTTTCATCCGCCGGGCAAGCCGGCGCAGGTGCGGACGGCGCATCTTGCGGACCTGCGCACGCCGACGCTCATTCTGCAGGGGACGCGCGACATTTTCGGCAACCCGGACGACGTGGCGCCGTATGTACTGTCATCGCACATTCGCGTCGAGTGGCTCGAAAATGGAGATCATTCGCTGAAAGGGCAGCTCGATCGCGCAATCGACCTCGGTGCAACATTCATTTTGCAGTTGTAGTGCTTTTTCCGTCTTCCCGCGGCTCCGTCTTTGCTGCTAGAGTTACTTCCAGATATGCGTCCCCATGTTCTCGTCGTCGAGGACGACTTCGCCACGCGCGAGGCGCTCCGCAAAATCCTGGAGTCCGAGGGAATCCAGGTGGATGTCGCTGCGGATGGCGAGAAGGCGATCGGCTGCTTCGCGCAGCGCCGCTATGACGCGGTCGTGCTCGACCTCGCGTTGCCGCGGCTCTCGGGCACGGACGTGATGGAGTACATCGCCAGTACCGATCCGGCGCGCCTCGCATCGATCGTGGTGGTCACCGGTCTCGAGGCCGCCGAGATCCGGATGCTCTTTCCGACGATCACCGAAACGCTGTCCAAACCCGTCATGCCCACTCGCCTCATCGCCGCCGTTCGCCGCTGCCTCGGCTCGACCGCGCATCCGAACGGCCTGTCAGGCATTTCCGTCGCATAAGCGGCGAGCGGGCTCTGCTCCCGCGCCATGCGACCACTCACATCTGCACTTTCCCGCGATCAGCTCAGCGAGCTGCTGGACGTTCCCGTGGAAGTCATCGACGCGCTGCTCGACAGCGGTCGCGTGCTCTGTCAGTTCAAGGGCGGTGAGCCGCGCGTTCCTCTGACGCAGCTCGAGGCTTTCTTTCGCGATGCGTTGCTGCGGCTGTATCAGGCGGAAGGGCAGTGGGAACGCTCCGAGGTCCCCCGAGTTCCTCGAAGTTCCACCACCTCCACCGAGGAGCTGTTGCCCGAGGAACTCCGAGGAACTCCGAGGAACTCCGAGGAACCGGAGGAACCTGAGGCGGTGGAACCGCCGCCCGAACCGGCGCCGATGCCGGCCATCGTGCAGCCTGCGCCCGCGCCTCCGCCGATGATGGCCTCGCCGGCGCCGCATCAGCGGCGCGGGCAGCGCGAGGAAGATCAAGATCGCGAGCAGCGCGTTGCCACGCGCTACGTTCCGCTGCGGCAGTTGACCGGGATCTTCGGCGATACGAAGTTCAACGTCATGCAACTGTCGGCCACCGGCCTGCGCATCCGCCACAACGAGCCGCTGATGCCGGGCGACGAGGCGAAGCTTTCGTTCGCGCTCCTCAAGCCGGCGCGCTCGGTGGTGGTGCGGGCGAAAGTGGTCTGGACGAGCATCGCCCGCTCGGGCAACAACGAGCGCTTCTCGATCAGCGGCCTGCGCATCACCGAACATGGCGACCGTCTGTCGGCCGCAATCGATTCGCTGCGTGCGGCGAACGAGTTGCAGCCCGAGCGTCGCGAGGGTTCCCGCCGCGCGACGGACACGATGTCCGTGCTCAGCGGTATCTCGGACGAGGAGATGGCGCTCGTGACCGCAGCCGTCCAGAAGTTCGCCGCCGACCCGGTCGAAGCGAGCCGCTGGTACTCCCGCGCCCGTTTCGCCCTCTCGGACGAAAGCGTCCGCCGCGCCGCCCCCGACCGCCCCCGCGAACGCGAAGAAGTCCTCGGCATCTGGGAGTACCTCGAACGCCAGGTGGAGATCGGGAAGATCGCGGGGGTGGTGACCTGGATGCGGACGAATGCAGGGCCGGCGAGTACCCGGGGGTAGGG
>JALYOB010000122.1 GCA_030857085.1 Acidobacteriota bacterium
AAGATCGCGAGGCCTTTCACGATCGGCTTCATGCGGGGATGGGGTCGCAAGTTCAGTGCGCGAATTGGGCGGGGGGGTGTGCGTTAAGGCTCAGAGGGTGGCAGACCGCGGTCGCACAGCCCCTCATCCGCCCTTCGGGCACTGTTCTACACGAGGACATTCTTTACACATCGACGGAGACATCCTTTACACCTGTGGTGAGCGGGAGCGCGGTGACGGATAGAACCGTCCCCTTCTTCGTAACGGATGCGGGCATGGTGAGTCTCCTCTCGAATGAGGAGGGCCATGGCCCGCCAAATCCCGACCGCGCGGCTCAGAATGTCCACTTGACCCCCAGCTTGGCGTCGACGAAGACGAGGCGGTTCCGCACATTGACGCGGTGCAGATCGGCGCCGATCTCGAGCTTCAGCTTCGGCACGATCGGGAACTCGAGGCCCGCCGCGAGATCGAGGCCAGGCTTGGTGCTGCCGCCCTCGATGCGGTACACGCCCGGACCGAATCCGAGGAAGGGATGCCACGGTCCGGCGGACCCGTAGACGCGCAGGTTGAGGGAGAGATTCGTGAGGTACGTCTCGCCGCCGCCGGCGAACTTCGCATCGAAGTAGTGATAGCCGAGCATCGCGTAGATCGAGTAGCGGTCGCGGAAGCTGCGCTCGAAGTCGGCGGTGATGCTCGGTCCCGATGCGAAGTCGCGGCGGAAGTCGCCGAGCGGGAAGTTGTGGCCGAGGTGGAGGCTGTACCAGACGCCGCGGCCGGTGAAGATCGGCGGGATGCCGTTGCCGCCCGCATCCTTGCCCGGCCGGGACGGATCGCTCGTCTCCGCGGGTCCCTGGCAATCGTTGCCTTCGAAGCCGGCAGTCGCAGTCCAGACGGAACTGTCCCCGGTAGCGAAGAAGTCGTCGAAGCAACCGTTCGCGTCGGTGGTCACCTGGTGCCACACCACCTCACCGGACTGGCTGACGTAGCGGATCCAGATGGTCTGATTCGGCTGCGGCGGATCGGTGCAGCCGTGCGTCGTGACGCGACGGCAGTTGCGCTGCGTTACGCCAGGCGTGCCGAAGTCGGCACCGCGGCACTTGCCCTCACCCGCGTCGAGGGTCAGCTTCGTCGGCCTGCGCATGTCGACCTGCACGACGCTGCCGCCGACCGGAATCAGCGTGTCGCCGCGCGGCGTCCATGCGGTGACCTCGAGAACGCGCGAGGAGCAGAGCTTCTCGTCCGGCGGAGGAGTGAAGGTGATCTTCCCTTCCAGTCGTTGACCGGGGTTCAGCAGCGCTTTGTCGGGCGACTTGACGACCGTCCAGTTCGCAGGGGCGCCGTTCACGCGGAAGTAGAAGAGCGACGGCTCGTCGTAGGGATTTTCGATGTTGAAGTTGAAGTCCGTCGGATGGAACGGACTGCCGGTCACACTGGTGACCTTCTCGAGGTTCTCCTGGGCCGCGTTGTCGTTCGCGTTGCGATCGGTGCCGGTGAGGTTGAGGAACTCGACCCACACGCAACTATGCGCCTCGCCGGTGTCGATCGGCGTCCAGTCGAAAGTCAGGATTTGGCTCGTGTTCGGGGCGATCGGCCCGGCGAGGTGCTGGATGCCAACGACCGTATCGAAGCTCGTCTGATTGCCGACGGTGTGGTGCGGCTGCGAGATCCGCACGCGAACGTCGAAGTTCTCCGCGGGGATGCCGGCGTCGGTCGAGATCCGCACACGGATCTTGTTCACCACACCGACCACCGGACGTTCGGGCGCGTCGTTGGGCGGCGGTGCGGAAGCGAGGTTCTCGCCATTGAGCGGCGAGTCGAGCCAGATGTCAGGGCTGAACCAGCTGTAGAACTGCCCGCCGATCGTGTCGCCGCGCGTGATGCGCACGTTGTAGTCGTCGACGGGCGGCGTGTACTGGACGCGGATGTCGTACTGCCCCGCGTCCGGGCCGCTGAGCACTGTCACGGTGATGCCCGTCCCGGGGATCGCGACGGCGTCGCCGTCGGTGAATGCCTCCAGGACCGGAGTGCCGCCGTCGCGATCGCGGAGGATCACGGGTCCCTCGCCTTGCGGCACGAGCTCGTTGACCAGATAGATGAGGACACCGCTCGAGGGGAGCGTCGACTCCGCCGTCGCCGTCTGATCGCGCACCTCGATCATGTAGAACTGATCTTCGTCGGCGAGCGTCGTCCGGCCCGGCGTGAGCCCGACCGCGATGGCCTTGCGGTTCGTCGCCGCCGACTCCTGAGCCGAGACCGTGAACGTCTGATCGGTCGCCGCGGTGGGACGCGCGACATAGGCGATCGTGTCGCCGTGCAACGTCAGCCACGACGCGCGTTCCTTCTCCCACACCAGCGGTTGCTGGCCGCGGAACGGCTGCGCCATGTTGTCCCACTCGTCAGCGTACGCGCGAGGGAAGGTGACGTTCGGGTGAGCGTAGAGATCGACGAGCCCGAACTGATGCGCGATGCCGTGCGCGAATCGCGCATCGTCGTTCGCGTCGGATTGAATGGAGACGGAGATCGGCTGCGTCACACCTCCCGGGAGGTCGTACGGCCACGCTCCGGTCGTCGCCCAGTCGGCGGTGAAGTTCGTGTCGTTCGTGACGATCACCATCCGGCGGAAGTCATCGCCCGGATCGGCGGTGCCACGGGTGAAGAGGTTCGGCTCGGCCGCAAGCAGCGTCTGCACGACTTCGGTGCCCATTTCGATGAGCAGATTGCGCGACGGGTGGTAGTAGAACGAGGTGGGTTGCGAGAGCGCGACCTGACGATACTCGGGCAGGATCGTCGCCTGTCCATAGCTGATCGTGTTCACGTACGCGGCGACATTGGCCATCTTCGACTGCACGTTCGCGAGGGAGGACGGGACAGCGATGTTGCTGAAGTTCGCGCGCACCACGAGCGTGTTCTGGTTCCCCGTCGGCGGAGGCACCTCGGGGAAATCGGCAGAGGCCACGAGCGCGTAGCCCTGCGGGCCGGCGGCGATCGTCGCCGGCGCCACGGTGATCATCCAGTTGCCCACGGCCGGGTTGTTGATGACGACCATCTCGACGTTGTTCACGTTGTCGGCCGCGCCGCCGGTCGCGGAGACGCCGCCAGCGAACTGATTGCCGAGGAAGACCTGCGTGCCGTCAGGCGAGGTGACGGTGAGATCGAGATCGTTGACGAGCGAGTTTGCCGCGCCGACCGCGCCCGGCTGGTCGGTGTAGACGAGCGTCACGCGCAGCGGCTGCGCCGCACTGGCGACGTTGATGACGTGCGACCGCGCCGCTCCGCCGCTGACGAAACCGGAGGCGTGCGGGGTGTCCCACACACGCACGTTGCGCGCACTGCCGGGCAGCGGCAGGACGCGGTCGAGTTGCACAAGGCCCCAGCCTTCCGTGTCGCTCGGATATCCGGGAATCGCCGCGACGTCCGCCGTGCTGTTGAGCAGCGCGGCTTTGATGAGCGCGCCCGTCGGAACGAATGCGTCGTGCGCCTGGCGCGTACCTGTGGGATAGAAGCCTTCCATGAAGTACTGGCGCACGAGCGCCGCCGCGCCCGCGACCGCTGGCGTGGCGTAACTCGTTGCGCACGGTTGTCGCGGACCGAACGTACACGTGGTGCTCGAGGTGACCGAGAGAATCGAACAGCCGCGCGCCATCAGATCCGGTTTGCGGCGGCCGTCAGCGGTCGGACCGTCGTTGCCGTCGCCGAAATCAGGCGTGTCGTCCGTCGCGGAAACGTCGATTGCATTCTTCGCGGTTCCGGGAGGGCCGAGTGATTCACCGCTGTTTCCGGATGAGCCGACGATCACCGAGCCCTCGTTGTTCCGGAGAAACGTGTCGGTGTCGACGGCGATCTGGCTGTAGCTCAGATCGTCGCGGTGCCAGCTGTTCGTGTGGATCATCGCGCCGTCGGCGCGCTCAGAGCTGAAGCGCGGCAGCACGTCGTCATTGAAAAGGTCGAACGACAGCCGCGCCGCCCAGGCCATCCCGCGATTCGCGCCCGTGCCGAGGTTGTTCACGTCGTCGCCCGCGGCGGTGCCTGCGGTGAAGGCGCCATGACCGCTGCCGAGACCTGCGTCGGCCGGCCGGAAGCCGACGACCTTCCGGTGGTCCGGACGTACTGTGTTGTCCGCGTTATCGATAAACGCGCAGTGGTTCAGGTCGGGCCCGCCGGAGTCCATGATCCCGATGATCTGGTTCTCGCCATGGATCCCCACGTCCCATATCGGCGTCACGCCGGATGTCCCTGACTGGATTACGCCGGCGGTGTTGCCGTTGTCCTCGTTCAGCGGGAGGTCTTCCTCGATCCAGCGAACCTCGGACAGCTTCGCGATCTCCCGGATCGCGGCAAGCGACGGCACCGTCACCTTTGCCTTCAGCGCGCCGCCATGCTGGCGGTTGTCAGTGACGGCCACATTCCGTCCGCGGTTCTGGAGTGCCTTCGCGACCGCCTGCGCGTCGGCGTCGCTGAAGAAAACGACGGTGAGCGGAATGCCGGCGGCTTCTTTTCGCGCGCCGGTGCGCCCGATGCGCCGCGACACCTTCAGTTCGGCGCTGTATGGCACGTGCGCGCGGTACAGCGGATCGCGCGTGAGCTCGGCGATCGTCGCCGGCGTCAGCCGCTCGAGGTATGCGAAGTTCGGCACGTACTGCCGGAGCTGCAGCCGGTATTTCTGCTGCAGCACTTTCCGCTCCGCCTCGGTCGGGATGCGATCGAACTGCACGAGATACCAGCCTGTCGCCGGCGCCTTTCCGGCGTTCGCCGCACTGGGTGCTGCCGTCTTCCGCATCCGCTCGAGCGGATCGAACGTCGCGGTCTCCAGCCGGATTCGATAATCCGGCTTCCGCTGCACGGCCGCCTGCGCAGCCGCACCACACACCACGGTCACCGCGAGCCAGATCGCAAAGAGATGTCGAGCCATGTGCTCCTCCAGTCAGGTAGTGACGAGGAGTGACGAATCGTTACAGTGTCGCGCGACGCAGGCGCGGCGCGTCAGGCGCGAAGCCGTTGCAACAGGAATGTCTCGACGCCGAGGTCCGCGGGCATGCCGCCGGATTTTCTCTTGATCTCGAGATCGGCCAGTTGCGAGAGCGCGCGAAACAAGTCCGTCTCTCTGTACGTCCGTGCGGCCTCCCATTTCTTCAACAGCGGAAACGGATGCGGGCGCTGGCGCACGAGGCCGTGGGATTTCATGTAGTCGCCGAGGCGGTCGGCGATCGTGTCTTTGAAGCGGTTGTAATTCATCGACTGCTTCAGGTTCACGTTGTTCACGCGCGCCCACGAGTGGATCGCGATCATCTGGCGCACTTCGTCCGCGAGGGGAAAGAGGAAGCGGCCGTAGTGCATGTCCGCCGGCATCTTCGGATCTTCGCGGCGGCCCTGCGCCACGAGCTCGCGCAACTTCGTGATCGCCTCGAGAATCTTCCCCTCGGTGAACAGTGATCCGAGCTCGTACCGCGCGCCGCCTTCCACTGCGGCGATTTCGCGATCGACGATTTCCGCGGTCACGCGGCCGCCGCTGCCCGCGAGTGTCGCGAGGCGCTCGACTTCATTCATCGCGCCGCGCATCTCAGGGATGTCTTTGGAGAACTTGTCGGCGAGCATGCGCTCGATGCCGAGGCGCTGTTTGAGGCGGGAGATTGCGTTGGCGTCGAACTTCACGTTTGCATCGGCGGCAATCGAGGCGACCCCCTGATCGAATGCGGCGTTGAAGCCTTCGCGCGTGAGATCGGTGACGATCACTGCGCCGTGCTTGTCCACCAGATCGATGGTGGCCGAGTCGCGCGGCACGTCGCCCGTGCGCATGAGGAGAATCGTTCCGGAAGCGCCGCCGCGCGCGATCGCTTCCATCAGCATCGCCGCATCGCCTTCTCCACGTCCGGCCTTCTTTCCGCTGATGCGGCAGAACGCGAGCATGTCGGTGAGCGTGGAGTCGAGCGAGACGCCGAGCGCGTCGCTGATCACGCGGTCGGTCATCTCCAGATCGGCGCCGGCGACGCCCATGACGTGCAGCAACTTCGCCGATGCAGAGGCGCGTTTGCGATCGGTCTTCGCGCTCTTCCAGTCGGCGACTGCTTTGTCGTAGAGGGAGGCGATCTCTTTCGCGGAGACGAACGCGTTCACCTCCGGCACGATCAGCAGGCGCGCGCCGCCGAAGAGGGACATGGTGCGATACGAATCGAGAATCGCGCCGAGGTCGGTGCCGGGCTCGTACGACTCGAGATTCATCGACGGATGCTTCGCCAGAATCGCGTCGCGCACGCGATGAAACGCGTCTTCGGCGAGGAACTCACTATTGCCGCCGATGAGCAGCACCGGCGGGATCCTGCCGCTTTCGATCGCGGTGAGAACGGAAGTGAGTGGCTTCGGCATGCGTCAAATGAAAAGGAGCGCCGAAGCGCTCCCGATGCAGATCCGTTTTCGCGTCAGGGGGACTACTGGAGCAGTCCCTTTTCCTGCAGCTCCTGACAGTCGATGCAGAAGGGCGTCCAGGGGACGGCGGCGAGGCGCTTTTCGCCGATGGTCGCGCCGCAGTTCGTGCAGACGCCGTACGTCTCGTCCTTCATGCGGGTGAACGCCTCTTCGATCAGCATGAGCAGATTGCGCTCGCTGTCGGAAAGGGAGAAGTTGAGCTCTTTCGAGTATGCGCTGTACGCCTTGTCGGCGAGATCCTGGATGCCGTCGTCGACGGACATGTTGCCGGCAGCCTTGTCGCGCGCGAACGAGTCGATCAGCTCGCGCTGTTTGCTGCGCAGAGCATCCTCGTGCTGCTGGTAGGGATTCGCTTTGGTCTTCGCTTTCGCCATTCGAGCCTCAGTGCTTACTTGTGGTAGGAAATGTTGCGCATCAACGTGCAGGCCCGGTAAATCTGTTCCAGCAGGATGACGCGTGCGAACTGGTGCGGGAGGGTCATCGGTGACAGTGCGAGCAGCCGGTCGGCGCGGTTTCTGACCGAGTCATCGAAGCCGACGTCGCCGCCGACCACGAAATTCACGCCGTGCGGACTGTCGATCGTCAACCTCTCGATCCACTTCGCAAACTTCAAAGAATCAAACGTCTGGCCTCGTTCGTCGAGGACCACCACGTACCCGCGATCGGGGATCGCGGCCAGCAGGCGCGCGGATTGAGCGCGCATGATAGCCACATCACTTTGGGATTGTCTACCGCGCTCGGAAGCGACTTCGATCACCTCGACCGGAAAGAAATGTCTGATCCGATTGAGGTAACGCTCCGCCGCAGAGCCAAGCTCGGCGTCGGCATGGGAACCACCCCAGATAAACCGAAATTTCATGCGCGAATGTGCCTACTCGATGCCGTATTTGCGCCGCTTTTCGAGCAGAGTCTTGCGGTTGATGCCGAGGATTTCGGCGGCGCGTGAGTAGTTGCGGCGGGTCGTGCGCAACACTTCGCGAATGTAGTGCGACTCGAGCTCGTCGAGCGTCCACGCGCCGCGCGTCGCGGTGGTGATGAGATCGCCCCCATCGCTGGAGGGGAGCGACGCGGCAGTGATCTTTTCCCCTTCTTCGATGAGGGCCGCCCGCTCGATCGCATTGCGCAGCTCGCGCACGTTGCCGGGCCACGAATAGCTCGCGATCAGTTTCTGCGCGTCGGAGGCCAATCCTTTCGCGCGGGTCGTTTTCACGAATGATTTCGCGAGCGCGGCGATGTCTTCAGGACGCTCGCGCAGCGGCGGCAAGGTGAGCGTGACCACGTTCACGCGATAGTAGAAGTCGCGGCGCAGTTCGCCGCTCGCGAGGAGCTCCCGTACGTCGGCGCTCGAGGACGAGATCACGCGCGCCTCGAACGGCAGCGTGGCAGTGCCGCCGAGGCGGGAGTAGCGGCGCTCCTGAATGACGCGCAACAGCTTCGCCTGCAGTTGCGGAGTGAGCGCGGCGATCTCGTCGAAGTAGACGGTGCCGCGGCGCGCGGCTTCGAGGCGGCCCACTTTGCGGGTCTGGGCATCGGTGAAGGTCCCCCGCTCGTGGCCGAACAACTCACTCTCGAAGAGGTCGGCGGGGATGCTCGCACATTCAATGTGCACGAACGGTTCGTCGCGGCGGGCGCTGGAGGCGTGAATGGCCTGCGCGAGATAGTCTTTGCCGGCGCCGGACTCGCCGAGGATGAGGATACTGACGTCGTGATCGAGAACTTTCCCGGCCGTCTCGAGGACGTTGCGCATCGCGGCGTTGCGCGTGCGAATGACGTCCTTCAGTCGTCGTTCGCGCGTGGCTGACATTCGAATGGCCTCGACTCAGGGCCGGGGCTCCAGATCACGTGCATCGCGCCCCACTCACCGGAACGCGAAGCGCCGTGCGCCTCACGACGTTTTCTTGAACGCACGCTCCTCCGCTTCGGCTCCTCCGAATTCGGCGGTCACGTTCGGCGCATCGCCCCACAACCGCTCCAGGCCATAAAACCGCCTCACATCCTCGGTGAAGATGTGGACGATGAAGTCGCCGAAGTCGAGCAGCACCCAGCGTCCGGGCGTGGTGCCTTCGACGAGCAGCGGCTTCACGCCGAGGTCCGACTTGAGACGATCGAGAATCGAATCGGCGATCGCCTGCGCCTGCCGCTCATTGCCCGCCGAGCAGAGGATGAAGTAGTCGGCGATCGAGGTGAGCTCGCCGACCGCGAGCACGTCCAGGTCACTGGCTTTTTTGTCGAGCGCCGCGGCGACGGCAAGCCGGACGCGGGATTCAATCGAAGAATCGTTCACGATTGGCCCTTTCGGTAGAGTCCGTAATGATGAATGTAGCGCGAGACGGGCGGAGGCACCAGTTCCTCGATCGATTCGCCGTCGCGTACACGCCTGCGGATTTCCGTGGATGAGATGGGGAGCATCGCGTTTTCCGCGAACGCGATCGCGCCGTGCTGCGGGCGGTTTTCGGGAGCAGTGACGCGGCTCCGGAGCGAAGGAACGACGTCCTTCCCTCCGCGCGAGAGAACGACGAAGTTCGCCAGCTCAAAGATGCGGTCGAGCGATTTCCAGTCGAGGAGCGCGGCGAGATTGTCGTCGCCGATGATCCAGTCGATGGTCGCGTCGGGGTACGTCTCGCGCAGCGCTTCGAGCGTTTCGACGCTGTACGAAACGCGGCCGCGTTCGAGCTCGAGCGGCGACGCGAAAAGGGCGTCATGTTCGAGAATCGAGAGCGAGACCATGGCGAAGCGGTGATAGCCGGAAGCGAACTCGCGATCCTGCTTGAAGGGCTGGACGTGTGCGGGGATGTAGATCACGCGATCCCACGCCACGCGCTCACGCACGGCGAGGACCGGGTCGAGATGGCCGCGATGGAAGGGATCGAACGTGCCGCCGCAGATGCCGATCTTCATGTTCGCTGGCCCGCGCGAAGCGAAGAGTCGTCTTCGTCCGCGGAGCTGAGGGCAGCACTCTCGTCGTCACGCGTGCCGTGCTCGCGCACGAAGCGGGCAAGCATGCGCACGAGTTCTTTCACGCCGTCTCCGACGACGGCGGAGATCTGGTGATACGCGAAGTCGTTACGATCCGCGTATTCACGCAGCTTTTCACTGTTGCCCGGCACTTCGGAGTCGATCTTCGAGCCGACGATGATGCGCGGCTTCTGCGCGAGGAGCTGCGAGTAGAGCGAGAGCTCGCGCGCGATCACTTCGGCATCCGCGGCAGGATCTTCGTTCGCGGAGAGATCGACCAGATGGACGAGCACCGAGCAGCGCTCGACGTGACGAAGGAACTGATCGCCGAGACCATGGCCTTCGTGCGCCCCTTCGATGAGGCCGGGGATGTCGGCGACGACGAAGGTCTGCATGTTGTCCGCGCTGACGACGCCGAGGTTCGGCACGAGGGTGGTG
>JALYOB010000546.1 GCA_030857085.1 Acidobacteriota bacterium
CCCCTCGTCGTCTCTCGTCGTCTAGAATCGCGCCCCATGCGCGTGACCTTTCTCGGCACCGGCACTTCGACGGGCGTTCCGGTCGTCGGTTGTCATTGCCGTGTTTGCACGTCGACGCATCCATACAACAAGCGGCTGCGGCAGTCCGTCGCCATCGAAGCGAACGGGAAGCACTTCCTCATCGACACCAGTCCCGATCTCCGGCTGCAGCTGCTGCAGCATCCGATTCCGCGGCTCGACTTCGTTCTCTTCACGCACTCGCATTCGGATCATTTGATGGGGCTCGACGACATCCGTCCCTTCAACTTCCGGCAGCGCGAGGCGGTGCATGCATTCGCGAACGCGCATACGGTGAAGGCGATTCGCCGCGCGTTTTCGTACATCTGGGACGCCTCGTCGCAGATCGGCGGCGGGAAGCCGCAGCTCGAACTGCATGAAGTCGAGGAGCCATTCACGCACGAAGGGATCGACATCGTTCCCATCCCGGTCGCCCACGGCAACTGGACCATCCTCGGCTTTCGCCTCGGCAACTTCGCGTACATCACCGACACGAACGGCATCCCCGATTCGTCGATGCGTTTGCTCGAAGGAGTGGAAGTGCTCGCGCTCGACGGCCTACGCGTCGCGCCGCGCCATCCCACGCACTTCGTCGTGAGCGAGGCCGTCGAGGCAGCACAGCAGATCGGCGCGAAAGAGACCTGGCTCATTCACCTCACGCACGAAGTCGATCACGAAGAAGTCGAGGCGACGCTGCCTGCCGGAATCAAGCTCGCGTACGACGGCTTGGTGCTGACGCTCTAAGGGGACCGACGAGGGGCCGCCGGAGGCCCCTCGTCGTCCCCGGTGGAGTATCGTTCGCGCGGTCGGATGAAGATCATCAACAAATCGGCGCCGCTCGACGCCACCGTCACCGCACCTCCATCCAAGTCCTATTCGGTGCGCGCGCTGCTGCTCGCGGCGATGGCGCAGGGGAACACGACCGTCACGAACTGCCTCGACGCGGATGACACGCGATACGCGTTCGAAGCGTTGCGTGCGATCGGCTTCGACGTCGCAGGCTCGTTTCAGCGCGAGCTCTACATCGGCCCGCGCAAGATGATGTCGTCGAACGAGGTGCCGATCTTCATTGGCAACGCGGGGACGGCGATGCGCTTCTTCACCGGCTGGCTCGCGTTCACCCCCGGCCGGTTCGAATTGCGCGGCGAAGAGCGGATGCACGACCGGCCGATCGGCGATCTCGTCGAGACGCTGCTGCAGATCGGCGCCGAGGTGGAGTACGTCGAGAAGGAAGGCTATCCGCCCCTGCGCATCCGCGGCAAAAAAATGCGCGGCGGGTTCGACGTGACGATCAGCGCCGAAACATCCAGCCAGTTCGTCTCCGCATTGATGTTGGGCGGAGCGACACTGCCGGATGGAATCACGCTGCACATCTCCACGCTCGCCTCTGGTCCGTACATCGACATCACCGCCGACATCCTGACCACGTTCGGCGCACGCGTCACGCGCGACGGCAACACGATCAACGTGCGCGCGGGACGTCTCGAGCGGAGCGAATACCGCGTCGAAGGCGACTACTCGTCGGCGTCGTACTGGTTCGCCGCTGCGGCCGCGACGAAAGGAACGGTGCGCGTGCGCGGCCTCGCCGTTCCGACCGCGCAGGGCGACGCCGGCTTTCTCGACATCCTCAACGCCATGGGCTGCAAGGTCGAAGTCAGCGAGAGCGAGATCACGGTCACCGGCGCGGATCAGCTGCGCGGCGGCACGTTCGATTGCAACGAGACTCCCGACATCGTTCCGACGCTCGCTGCGATCGCGCCGCTGGCCGATTCAGCCGTCGAGATCGTGAACGTCGCGAATCTCCGCGTCAAAGAATCCGACCGCCTCGCCACCGTCACCTCCGAGCTCCGCCGCCTCGGCGCCACGGTCGAGGAACGTCCCGATTCGCTGCTCATTCAGCCCGGCTGGAGCGACGCGCCTGCGACCATCGAAACGCACAACGACCATCGCATTGCCATGGCCTTCGCGATCGCGGGCCTCGCGCGCGGCAACGTCACCATCGGCAAGGAACAGGTGGTGAGCAAGTCGTATCCGCGCTTCTGGAAGACGCTCGATGAAGTGCTTGCCACGGCACGCGCGCCGCGAGCCTGACATAATCGGCGCGCCCATTCGATGGACACCTGGTATTTAGTTCTCGCGTTTCTGTTCGTGCTGGCGAACGGATTCTTCGTCGCCGCCGAGTTTGCGATCGTGAAAGTGCGATCGACGCAGCTCACCGAGCTGGCCGAGGCGGGGAGCGCGCGGGCGAAGATGGCGCGGAGGCTGACGCGGCATCTCGACGCGTATCTCTCCGCGACGCAGCTCGGCATCACCCTCGCCTCCCTCGCCCTCGGATGGATCGGCGAGCCTGCGTTCGAGCACATCGTCGAGCCGCTGTTTCTGAAGTTCGGAGCGGCGGGCGAGGCGTATGCGAAATCGGTCGCGGCGGCGTTTGCGTTCGCGGTCATCTCGATGCTGCACATCGTGCTGGGCGAGCTCGCGCCGAAGTCGCTGGCGATCCAGAAGCCGGTCGGCACGTCGCTCTGGATCGCGCATCTGCTGCACGCGTTCTACGTCATCACCTATCCGGCGATCTGGCTGCTCAACAACATCTCGCGCGGCATCCTGCGCATCTTCGGCATCGAGCCCGCCGGCGAACATGCGGAGACCGCGCACTCGCCGGAAGAGCTGCGGCTCATCCTGCGCGGCTCGCAGCGCGCGGGCATCCTCTCGGAAGAAAACCGCGAGATCATCGAAGGCGTCTTTCAGTTCTCGAAGCGAACGGCGCGGCAGATCATGGTGCCGCGCACGGACGTGGTCGTGCTCTCGACCACGCGCACGATCGAAGAGAACCTCGAGAAGATCCGCACGACGCGCCACACGCGCTATCCGCTGTGCGAAGGCTCGCTCGACCAGACCATCGGCCTCATTCACGTGAAAGACCTGCTGCTCGCGCAACTGCGCGGTCCGGGACGGAGTCTGCAGGATCTGAAGCGCGAGATTCTCTTCGTGCCGGAGAACAGCACCGTCGAGTCGCTGCTCTCGCAGTTCATCGAGCACAAGACCCACATGGCGGTGATCCTCGATGAATACGGCGGCGCGTCGGGCATCGTGTCGCTCGAGAACATCACCGAGGAGTTGTTCGGGCAGATTCAGGACGAGTTCGATCGCGAGCGTCCGGAGATCGAGCCGCTGGGCAACGGCCGCTATCGCGTGCGCGGCGATTACCTGATCGAGGATCTCGCGGACCGCTTGAAGATCGACGTCGGCGAGCCGGAAGAAGAGACGGTCGGCGGCTATGTCGCAGCGCGCGTCGGACGCGAGGTGATGCCGGGCGACAAAGTGGAGCTGGGCGATCTGGCGATCAGCGTGCTGGAAGCGGAGCGCTTCCGCGTGCGGTGGGTGATGGTGGTGACGAAAACGCCGCCCGAGACGATCGCCGATGGTGCGGATGAAAACGAAGCGGGG
>JALYOB010000123.1 GCA_030857085.1 Acidobacteriota bacterium
ACGACGTGGAACTCCCGAGGTACTCCGAGGAACTCCGAGGTACTCCGAGGAACTCCGAGGAACTCCGAGGTACTCCGAGGAACTCCGAGGAACTCAAGCCCCCATCACCCTTCCAATTCCACATTCCTGCAACTCCACAACAGCGCCAGGTCATACACCACCTTCAATCCGCCGGCGACGACGAACGGCACCCATTGATGGGTGAGGCTTGCGATGAGCGGCATCGCCACAATGGGGGCCAATGCGGCGCCGGTCGTGCGCGCCACGCCTGTAATGCCTGCGGCAGCGGTGCGCTCCGATTCGTCCACTGCTGCAATGACGAATGCCTGCCGCGTCGGCACGTCCATCTGCGAAATCGAAAAGCGCAACAGCAACACGCCGATGGCCAACGGCAATGTGGGCATGAACGGGACGAGGATCAGCAGCAGATTCGAGGGCAGGTGCGTAAAGACCATCGTATTGAGGAGGCCAATGCGACGTGCAATGCGCGCGGCCAGCAAACCCGAAAATCCCGCCACCAGATTTGCGCCGAAGAAAATCGAGCCCAATGCCGCGGGTGTGAGTCCGAATCGCCGGTAAAACCAGTAAGCCACAATCGACTGCACCACCAGACCGCCCGCAAACGAATCGAGCGCGAACAAAGCCGAGAGACGAACGATGATCGAGCGCGAGCGGTGGATCTGAAAGAGGCTGCGCACGTGCAGCTCGCGCGGCGCACCTTCCACAGCGGGCGTGAGGCGCGCGAAGCCGATCGCGAGCAGGATGCCGAGGAGGCCGTAGGCGTAGATGGCGGCGCGGTAGCTGCTGGCGGCGGTGAAACCGGCATGCTGGAGCGTTGAGGCCATGAAGCCGGCCGCCAGCGCGCCCGTTGCGGTGGCGAACGAACCGGCGAGGTTGTACCAGGCGAAAAGCGTCGTGCGCCCGTCGCGGCTGGCCGTCTGCGCGAGCGCCACCTGCTCGACGGCCAGGAACGGCCCCACTTCATTGCCGCTCGGACTGATCACCCCGATCGTCGCCGCAATCACGAGCAGCAGAAACACATTCGTCGACGCGAATACGATCGCCGCGCCGATCATGAGCAACGCGCCGCCGATCAGCGTCCGCCGCCGCCCGATCGCGTCCGCGCGCGTCGTGAGGTAGAGCGATACGAGCACGTCGCCAGCGAGCGTGAGCGAGAGCAGCGCACCAATCTCCCGATCGTCCAGCCCGATCGCGGCGAGATAGAGCACCAGCACGACCGCCAGGAAGCCGTACGCGAACATCCGCACCACGCGCGTGACGAACAGCAGGCGTGTGTCGCGGGAGAGCGGCATGGCCGGAATGGTACTCGCGGCGCCACAGCCGGCGAGCGCGTACACTCGCCCCATGCAGGCCACGCTCGCTTCCCTCGCCGCGTTCCCGGCCGTGGTGCGCCGCATCGTCGAAGCGGCCGACCCGAGCCTCCGCACAAAACGACCCTCCACAGGTCTTTTCGCGCTGGTCGAGCAGGCGTGGCACCTCGCCGATCTCGAAGTGGAAGGCTACGGCGTACGCATCAAGCGCATCCTCACCGAAGACAACCCGTCGCTCCCCGACTTTCGCGGCGACGTGGTCGCGCGGGAACGAAACTATCTCGCGCTCGACGTCAACGCCGGCCTCACCCGCTTCGCCGACGCACGCGCCCGAAATCTCGCCCGCCTCGCACAACTCACCGCCGCCCAGTGGCAACGCGCCGGCGTCCAGGAAGGCGTAGGCGTGGTGACGCTCGAACGCCTCGCGCTGATGATGCGCGAACACGACGCCTCGCATGAGGAGGAGTTGGGGGAGGTGGGTGGAGAGTTGGGTGTGGCGCTGGTGAGTCGTGAGTAGCGAGTGGCGAGTAGTAAGTAGCGAGTGGCGAGTAGCGAGTTGCCAGGGCGGCATTGCGGAAGCGTGAGGAGTGGTTGACCCGTTGCCCGTAGCCAGTGGCCGCGCAGTTCGTTGCCTCCGCCGCACGTTACCCGACCCTTCCGCCCGAAGCGATGCCGCCCTGGCAACTCGCTACACGCTACTCGCCACTCTCCGCACCAGCGTCGCGGCAACCGGCGACCGGCAACTGGTCAACCGCGGCCGCACCCGCGCCCCCTCCTCCACCATAGAATCTCCCCATGAAACGGACCGTGCTCCTCACGCTCCTCACCCTCCTTCTCACCACGCCCGGCCACGGCGCCACGAAGAAAGCGGCGGCTGCGAAGCCGTTCTCGGTCGTCGAGGCGTCCATCCCGGAAATGCAGGCGGCTCTGCGCGACGGGCGCGTCACCTCGCGCGAGCTCGTCGCGCAGTACCTCGTGCGCATCGCCACCTATGACGCGAGACTGCACGCGGTCATCACCGTCAATCCGAAGGCGCTCGAAGAAGCGGATGCGCTCGATCGCGAACGGGCGGCCGGGAAACTGCGCGGGCCGCTGCACGGCATTCCGATCGCGCTCAAGGACAACATCCACACCACCAACATGCCCACCACCGGCGGCGCGCTCGCCTTCGCCGAGCTCGTGCCGCCCTACGAAGCGACGCTGACGAAAAACCTTCGCGACGCGGGCGCGATCATCATCGCCAAAACGCAGCTCACCGAGCTTGCCAACTGGGTCGCCGCCAATCCGTCCATGCCGAACAATTACAACGCGCTGAACGGATACGGCTTCAATCCCTATGACCCCCGCCGCGATCCGCGGACCGATAGCGGCGACGGACGGCCCGTTCTCAATACCGGCGGCTCGAGCTCCGGCGCCGGTACCGCCGCGAATTTCTGGGCCGGCAATGTCGGTACCGAAACCTCCGGCTCCATCCTCAGTCCCGCCAACGCAAACATGCTCGCCGCGGTCAAACCCACTGTGGGCCGCATTTCCCGCTATGGCGTCATTCCCATTACAGCGGACCAGGACACCCCCGGCCCCATGGCCAAGTGGGTCACAGACGCCGCGATTCTCCTCGGCGCACTCGAAGGGAACGCGCCCGATCCGAACGATCCCGCCACCACCCGCTGCGCGCGCAATGGCGATTACACACAATTCCTCGAACGCGACGGCCTCAAAGGCGCACGCATCGGCATTCCCCGCGCCGGCTATTACGACAAAGTGCAATTGCCCGGCGAAGAAAAACCGATCGGCGGTCTCAATCCCGATCAGATGAAGGCCATGGACGAGGCCATCGCCGTGCTCAAAGCACAAGGCGCCATTGTGGTCGACGCCGACATCCCCAGCGTGGTCGACAAAGATCCGGCCAACAATTTCTGGCTATGGGGCGTCTGTACCGACATGGACGACGTCAAAGAGCGGAAATGCTCGATCGACCTCGCCTACGGCATGGAGCGCGACTTCAACAAATGGCTCGCCTCCCTCGGCACCGCGGCGCCGGTCAAGTCGCTGACCGAATTGCGCGCCTGGAACAATGCGCATCAGAAGATGGGCGCGATCAGATACGGTCAGTCGCTCCTCGACATCAGCGACGCCATGGACCTCGAGCTCTTCCGCTCCCGTTATGAGAGCGACCGCGCGAACGACATTCGCCTGTCAGCGACACACGGCATCGACGAAGTGATGAAAGCGCACAATCTCGATGCGCTCCTCTTCCCCGGCTCCGGCGGCGCCGGCATTGCGGCGCGTCCGGGATATCCGACCGTCATTGTGCCGTTCGCCATGCTGCCGAATGCACCGCAGACCGCCTTCCCGGAATCGTTCAAAGCGAAGCCGGCGCCGTTCGGCGTCAGCTTTACCGGAATGGCGTGCAGCGAGCCGACGCTGCTCCGGCTCGCGTACGCATTCGAACAGGCCACCAAACGCCGCGTCGATCCGTTCCGTTGATCTGACAGCCTACCGATTGCGGCGGGCTCGACGCCCGCCGCAATCCGGCGCGTTCGTTGCTCTTTACGGACGCATGTACGAATCAACAGAACCGATGTCTCTCCGCGATACCGCCAAAGGCATTGCAGTCCGCGCGGGCGTGCTCAGCGTCGTCACGATCGTCGTCGGCGCATGGGTTTTCAGCCTCGCCGCGAAGGCTGCCGGCGGCATTGTGAAAATCCTCGCCGGCCTCTTCGTTCTGACCGTCGGCGCGGGCGTCGTGACGTGGGAAGTGAAGAAAGCACAGCGTCACTTCTCGCACCGTCACGACACACAGTCGCTGCCGTAGCGATCAGCGTCCGCGCACCACGAGCTCCGATTCGTGGAACGGGTCGTTGGTCGTGGCAGGGACGCGCGATGCGGCCACGCGATAGCTGCCCGGCTCGAGAAACGCGTCCGGCACCGAGACCGTGATCGAGCCGTCGGCATCGGCGCGGCCGATGGTGCTGCTCTGCCAGACGACCCGCGCTCCCTGCCGGATTTCGACGCGGTACGTTTCGACGTCGTCGGGAACGCCTGCGATGATGAGCAGATGCGTGCCGCCGGTGCGCGCGAAGGACGGCACGTCTCCGGCCGGACCGCGCGGCGTGTCGCCGTACAGCACCGTCTGGTCCGTAATCACCCGCGGTGCGGTGATCTGCCGCTGCTGCCGCAGCAATGCGCCGAACGCGAGGACGAGCATGGCTGCCATGGCGACGGTCGCTGCCTGATAGAAGCGCAGTCCGCGTGCGGCGGGACGCTCGCCAGGCAGATCCTTCTGGAATGCGCGCCAATGCGACGCCACTTCGTGCTCCGACACGGCCGCGGTGTCATCGGCGGGATATTCGAGTGCGACCGCGCGAGCGAGCTCCGGCTCACACACGATCCACTCGCGAATCCGCTCCTCTTCGGCGCCCGACAACTCGCCGCGCGTATACGCCACGATTTCTTCGGCCGTCGGCAGTGCGCCGAGGCGTGCGCGGTCTTCGGCGTCGAGCCGGTCGAGCGTTGCCTGCACATCGGAATTGGGAATCATTCGTCACCTCCAGGGAGCGCGTTCTCTCCCAGTGCTGCTTTGAGCTGCTTGAGCGCATCGCGCCTGCGCGATTTCACCGCGTCGAGCGTGATCCGCAACGCAGTCGCGATTTCCTCGTACTTGAGGCCGCGTAACTGCAGACGGATCACCTGCTGTTGCGCCTTCGGCAGCTTGCTGATTTCTTCATAGAGCCGCGCCCGGCGCGACTCTTCTTCCTGGCGTTCCGCATAATCGGGTTCCTGCGGTGCCTCGATTTCCTCACTGAAGGCGGGCGAGTCGATGTCCACCGTTTTGGCGCTGCGCTTGGCCGCGCTGCGGTCGCGCCACCAGTTGATAAGGAGATTCCGCGCGATGGTCTGCAGGAATCCCCACTCCGCCTCGCCGCGATAATGCTCGAACCGTTCATAGACGCGCTTGAACGCCTCCTGGGCCAGATCCTTCGCGTCGTGATCGTCAAGGTTGTATGCGCGGTAGAAGCGCACCATGCGCGGCCAGTGCCGGTCGTACATCGCTCGGAACTGCTCGTCGTGCCCCTTCTCGCCTGCCATCAATAGCCCCCACCTTCCGGAAGCAGGTATCGTACGGGAAGCGTGAAACTGAACTCCATCGTCCTCATCGTCCTCTGCACTGTTGCAACCACGTGCACTCCTAATGACACGGGAAGCGGTGCATTGTGGCCCTCGCAGAAACTGCCGCGCTCGATTGAGCCGCAATTGAGCATTGCCACCGAATGGCGGCCCTGCGCTGCGACGACACCGGCGAAAGGCAACCTTCTTTCCGCGCCCGATTGCGGCAAACGGGCGGAGACCTGGCGTGCGTCGTGTGCGGACCTTCACAGCGCCAGCCATCACGACACAGCACTGGCAGTTCTGTCGCGGCACGACTGCCTCGATGACATCATCTCGCGGCTCGAGACTCTCGCCGAGGACGACCCAAAGGCGCGCGTCGACCTCGCGGCTGCTTATCTCGTACGGGCGCAGAACAACCATGCCGCCGACTTCCTGAACGCCTGGACAGCGGCAAAAGCGGCGGTCGACAACGATCGTGACAACGCAGCCGCGCGCTTCAATCTCGCGCTCGCACAGGAGTCGCTCGGCCTGACCGTCGACGCCATTTCGTCGCTCAATGCATTTCTGAACCTCGATGTGGACGATGACTGGGCAGCCGAAGCACGCGTGCGCCGCGACCGTCTCGATCGACGGCGTATTTACACGGCACGGGCGGACTGGGAGAAAACCGAACGCGCCATTGAGAATGCGTTGACGCGCGGCGACAGCGGCGCCGTCCAGCATCTCATCCGGCCCTATCCCGCCGCCGCCGAACGCATGCTGTACGGGCCGATTCTCGGCCGCTGGGCAGCCGCTCCGACGC
Source organism: Acidobacteriota bacterium (assembly GCA_030857085.1). Lineage (GTDB taxonomy): Bacteria > Acidobacteriota > Thermoanaerobaculia > Gp7-AA8 > Gp7-AA8 > QHVT01. Next base: position 6,244 of record JALYOB010000123.1, read on the forward strand.
CGCAGAACCTCAATGCTGCCGCATTGCTCGCAGATGCATTGTCGAAGCGCATCCAGGATCCGCTACCAACCGACGTCATCGCCGCCATTCGCAATGCGAACCCTGCGCAATTGAAAGCGTTGTGTGAAGGGCATGGAGCATTCGCCAGTGCACGGGCTGCGAGACTCGCATTGAATCCGGACGCAGGCACGCTTGCGCGCGACGCAGCAACGCAGCTCCTGTCGGGCGGTAGCCCGCTCGCGCTCTTCGCGCGGCTCGAAGGGCAGGAAGATCCAACGCTCATCCTTGATGAAGCCGAGCGCCGCAACTATCGGTCACTGCGTGCGCGCGCGTTGTTCACCCGCGGCAGCCAGCTCGCGTCCAACAGTGACGTCTTTGCCATTGTCGACCTCACCGCCGCACTGCGCCTGTACGAGCAGATCGACGACAAGGAGACGATCGCCGCCGTATTGTCGAACCGCGCCAGCGTCTTTCGAATGCTCGCGGGCAATCCGCAACGCGCATGGGACGACGCGCTGCGATCCGTGCGCGTGAACCCATACGCCATGGTCCTGAAAACTCAGCACATCGTCCTCGGCGAAGCGGCCCTGACTGCGCGCGAGCTCGGCTTTCCGAGAGTCGCGCTGCTGTACCACGACAACGCTGTGCACAGAATCCGCGCTGAGATCGCGAGCACAGACGCAGGGCAATCAGACGCGGAAACGATTCAGCGCATGCAGAGCCTGCAGCTGGTCATCGCTCTGCAGAACCGGGCACCAACCCTGCGCCGCACCGGGCAGCTCCGCGCCGCCGCAGCGGATCTTGCCGAAGCGGCAAGGTATGCAGAGGAGGGCGATCTCGCACAGTCCCATACGCTCGTCACAATCAGTCAGCTGGAGGCGGAGGGGCAGGCGGCTCTCGGCCTGAAGGCGGATGAGGCGGTCGCGAAGTTCAAAGCAGCAGTGGCGCTCGCAGAAACCGATCCGTTGAAAACGTATCGCGCCGCTCTCTATGCACAGCTCGCGCGCGCATTGCGTTCGGCTGGACGGAACGACGAGGCGAGGCAAGCGCTCATTCAGGCACGCAATCTCGTACGCACGGAAGAAAAGCGGGTATTGGCGAATCGGGACGTCGGCCGGAGCGAACAGCTCTGGCGAACGTATTTCTCCCGGTTCAATGAGCCGTCGCGTTCCCTCGTCGAGCAATACATCGAAAGCAACAGCAGTGAGGAGGCGTTTCTCGCGGCTGAGGAGGTGCGAGGGATTGAGCCGCTCGACCTGATTCTGAAGCGTGTCGATCTGCCGCGGGCATTTCGTACGCTCGCTGAAAATCCAGAGGCTCGCACGGCCGCAAAGCTGCGGGAGTTCATCCCTGCCGGAAAAGTCGTGCTCTATTACTCCGTACAGAACGATCGCACGTTCATATGGCTACTCACGCGCGACCGATTCGAGCTGCTCGAGCAGCAGCAGCGTGTCGGCCGCGAGGACATCACGCGCTGGGCGTCCGCACTGCAGCAAGCGGAGAATGCGAACAATCGGCGCTCGAATGCCGTGTCTCCCACCGATCTTCGGGAGCCGTATGAAGCTCTGTTCGCCGATCCGCTGAAGCGCTTGCGCAGCGAGCGGATCGATGCGTCGCAACTGGTCATTGTGCCGGACGGTCCGATGCACGCTCTCCCGTTCGCCGCGCTCTATGACGGGCAGAAGTACCTGATTGAGCATGCATCGATCGAAGTCGCGGAGAGCCTCCTTCTCTATGCTGCGTCTGTTCTTCAGAACGAGCGGCCATCCACAGACGAGCCGGATGTTTTCCTCATCGGTAACCCCGCGCTCGATCCCGAATTCCGCACACAGTTCAAGCCGCTCGCCGCCGCGGAGGAGGAAGTGAACGAGATTGCGCGCGAGTACGGAGCTTCTGCGCACAAGCCGCTGATTCGAGGCGAAGCAACGATCGAGCAGTTCCTCGCGAACGTGCCGCAGAGCACGGTGGTTCACCTCGCCGCACACGCCGTCGTCAATCAGGACAGGCCGGAGAAATCGATCCTGCTTCTCGCGCCGGCGGGAGAAAACAATGGCGCGTTAGACGCCGAAACGCTGATGGCGCGCACGCCGCGTCTGAATGAGACACGTTTAGTGGTCCTGGCGGCTTGCAGCACCGCGGGCGGATTGCCCGTCGGCTCGGGCGGCCTCGCGCCTCTCGTAAGACCATTCATCACAGCAGGCGTTCCGGCCGTCATTGGAACACTATGGGAAGTCGGCGACGCCACAACCAAGCAGCTCATGGTGTCTTTTCATCGTGAGTACCGGCAGGGACGCGACGCAGCGGCCGCCTTACGCGCCGCACAGCAGCAGATGCTGCGAGGCGATCGGTGGTTCCTCCGGGCACTGACCTGGGGCGCATTTCAGGTGATCGGACATGGGTCCTCACCGTTTGCGCACAGGCACGAAAACGATAAAGGAGAACCACCTTGAGTTTCATTCTCAGAATTCTGTTCACCGGCCTCATTACGTTCGTCCCGAGCCAGGACGGCAAAGAGGTCACCGTCCTGCTGCTCAACGTTCCGCATCAGTACCACCTCTCCGACGGCACCTCCCTCGCCAATCACAAACCGCTGCTGATCGCGCGCGCCGGCAATTGCACCGGCAACTGCCCGAAGCGCGACTCCAACATCGCACAGTTCATGTTCGCAGATCAGACGACGGCCGCGGCGCTCGACTCGCTCGAAGCGGCGGTCGCCGGAGGCGGTGCATGGGATCTCAGCGGTTCCGATCTCGCCATTCGCAAAGGCAGCACGACCGCGGCCGATCTGCCCGCGCTCGAGCTCACCAACACCCGTACCAGCGTCAATGGTCAGCTGCAGTCGATTCCGTCGACGTCCAATGAGCGTCAGGATTTCAGCTGGGTTGCCGATCTGAAGAAGATCTGCCCCTCCTGCTCGAATCTCAATGCCGACATCCTCGGCGCGCAGCCGCCGGCCATTGTGGCCGCACGCCTGCGTCTGCGCAGCGGCAAGGTGTTCACGTACTCGATCGCGCGCATCGGCAATGAGGTGACTCCCGTGAAGTTCGAGCGTCTCGACGGCCAGGGCAGCACCGCGCCCTATTCCCAGGCCATTGCGAGCTGGGTCGGCGCCGACATCGCCATCACCGGTGACGACGTCGAAATCGTCGATACGAAACTCGACGGCACGTCGACGCGCTCGATGAAGCTCTCGCCCGATTCCACCGGCAAGGTCGAAGTGGCAGTGCTCAACATCCCCTCGTTCGTGCCGCCGGAAACGACCACCAACGCCACGCCGGAAGTCGGGAAGCACTTCGAGATCTACTACGAACTGAAACAGAACCCGCCCGCCCTCGGTGAGCGGTATGTGCCGAAGGCCGGCGCCGCCGCGTCGCTCGCCGCATACCCGCAGGTCGACTGGCAGTCGGTGCATCCGCCGGCAGTCGTCTACTCCGATCTGCTCAATCAGCTCCGTCTGAACCTCGGCCGGTCGCTGTACAACCGCATTCTCTGCCCGCCGACGCAGAACGACACCCCGTAATTCGTCCATCCCAGTGCCGGGGGGG
>JALYOB010000547.1 GCA_030857085.1 Acidobacteriota bacterium
CCCGTGCGGCGGAGGCTTTCTTCGGCAATGACGATCCGATCGGGACGGTCATCGAGGGCGACGGACGGCTCAACAAAAACATGCGGGTCGTCGGTGTCGTCGAAGCGTTCCGCAAAGACGGCGAGACGACCGCCCCGATGAAGATGATCTTTCGCCGCTACTCGCCGACGGGTGCGTACGGCGCGCTCGGCAGCGATCTCCTGGTGCGCGTGCGTCCGGGAACTCCGGTCGAATTCGAAGAACAGCTCGCGCGGCGGCTGCAGAAAGTCGCGCCGCAGATCGCGCTTTCCGTCCGTCCGATGGAGCAGATGCGCGAGCGGATGTCGCACATGAAGTTCGTGCCACTCATCATCGGTGGGATCATCGGACTCTTTCTCATTATGATGGTCGCCCTCGGCCTCACGGGCGTGCTGTGGCAGAGCGTCACGCGCCGCACCCGCGAGCTCGGCCTGCGCCGCGCGATGGGCGCGACCGGCGCGAGCGTGCATCGCCAGGTGCTCGGCGAAGTGGTGCTCCTCGCCACGTTCGCTCTCGCCGCCGGCACGGTGGTCGTGCTGCAGTTCCCGATCCTCGGCCTCTTCAAGTTCGTGCCGAAGGCGGCGTTCACGGCAGCATTCGTCAGCGCGCTTGCGACCATTTACGGGCTCGCTGTACTTTGCGGCCTCTATCCGAGCTGGATGGCGTCGCGTCTGCAGCCGGCCGACGCGCTGCGATATGAATGAACGGTCCGATCCTGATCGTCGATGACGATGCGTCGATCACCGCGTCGCTGGCCCTGCTGCTCAAGCAGCATGGCTATGCGACGGTGTCGGCGCACGAGCCGAACGAGGCGCTCGCGATTCTTCGTCGCGAGCGCCCCCGGCTCGTCATTCAGGACATGAACTTCAGCCGCCAGACCAGCGGCGAAGAAGGTCTCGATCTGCTCGAACGCATTCGCGCGGAAGAGCCGGCGCTGCCGGTGATTCTGATGACCGCGTGGGGCTCGATCGAGCTCGCGGTGGAAGGGATGAAGCGCGGCGCCACCGATTTCATCACGAAGCCGTGGGTGAACGCGGGCGTGCTGCAATCGGTCGAGACCGCGCTCAAGCTCTCCGACGCGCCGCCCGAACAGAAAGACCTCACGCGCGGCGAGCTCGATGAGCGCTTCGATTTCTCGAACATCATCGGCAGCGACACGAAGATCGTGCGCATGCTGGAGATGATCGGCCGCGTCGCGCCGACCGAGGCTTCGGTGCTGATCACGGGGGAGAGCGGGACGGGAAAAGAGCTCGTTGCGGAAGCCGTGCATCGCAACAGCCGCCGCCGCAGCGGCCCGTTCATCAAGGTGAATCTCGGCGGCATTTCCGCGACGCTGTTCGAATCGGAGATGTTCGGCCACGTGCGCGGCGCGTTCACCGATGCGCGGCAGGATCGCCGCGGACGATTCGAGCTCGCGGATGGCGGATCGATTTTTCTCGACGAGATCGGCGAGCTCGATGCGTCGTCGCAGGTGAAGCTGCTGCGCGTGCTGCAGGACCGGACGTTCGAAGTGCTCGGATCGAGCAGGCCGCGCACGGTCGACGTGCGCGTGGTCGCGGCAACGAATCGTCCGCTGCACGAGATGGTGCAGCGCGGCGAGTTTCGCGAAGATCTGTTGTATCGCCTCAACCTGATCAACATCCATCTGCCGCCATTGCGCGATCGCCGCGGCGACGTCCCGCGCCTCGCGAATCATTTTCTGCGCCTCGCCAACGAGGCCTATCGCACGTCGGTCGAATCGATCTCCACGCGGGCGATGGAGTGGCTGCGCTCGCAGACGTGGCCGGGCAACATCCGCCAGCTGCGCCAGACCATCGACCGCGCGGTGCTGATTCGCGGCGGCCGCGAGCTCGACGTCGACGACTTCTTCGCCGTACGCGACGCAGGCTCGAACGAAACACGCGACGTGGCACTGCCCGACGCAGGAACGATCACCCTCGACGAGATGGAAAAGCGGATGATCGTGAAGTGCATGAAACACTACGAAGGCAACATCTCGCGCGTGGCCGAAGCGCTCGGCGTGTCGCGCGCGGCGCTGTACCGGCGGATGGAGAAGTATGGGATCGAGGCGTGAGTTCCTCGGAGTTCCTCGGAGTTCCTCGGGGACTGAGTACCTCGGAGTACCTCGGAGTACCTCGGGGTACCTTGGGATTGAAAGCTCCTCCGAGGTACCCGAGGTACCGAGGTACTCCGAGGTACTGAATCACCCCGGGGAACTCCGAGGAACTCCGAGGAACTGGCGGTGCGGTCACCCGTGACCCTTCGCGCCAAAATCCTCACCTACGTCATCGTCCTGCACGTCGTGCTCGCGGCGGCGGCCACGTTCGTTCTGCTCGAACGTCCTCTTCTTCTCTTCGTCTTCGAGTTTTTCTTTGTCGTCTCCATCGCCATCGGCGTGCGGCTGGTGAGCGCGCTCTTTGTGCCGCTCGATCTCATTCGCACCGGTGCGGAGCTGATTTCGGAGCGCGACTTCACGTCGCGATTCGTGTCGATGGGGCAGCCGGAGATGGATACGCTCATCGACGTCTACAACCGGATGATCGAGCGTCTGCGCGTCGAGCGTCTGGCCGCGGAAGAGCAGCATCAGTTGCTCGGAAAAATCGTTGAAGCGTCGCCGGCCGCGATCGTGATCTGCGACTTCGACGGCAACGTCGAGCGGAGGAATCCCGCCGCGCGCAAGCTCCTCGGCGACGATCCGCTGCCGACCGTAGAGCCGGGGGAGTCGCGGCTCGTGACGCGCGGCAATCGAAGACTGAAGGTGAGCCGCGCCGGGTTTCGCGATCGCGGATTCGCGAAGACGTTCTACGTCATCGAAGAGCTCACCGAAGAACTGCGGCTCTCGGAGAAGTCGGCGTACGAGAAGCTGATCCGGATGATGTCGCACGAGGTGAACAACTCCGTCGGCGCGGTGCGTTCGCTGCTCGAGTCGTCACTGCTTTACGCGCCGCAGGTCGGCGATGCCGATCGGGAAGACTTTACGTCGGCGCTGACGATCGCCTCGCATCGCATCGATGCGCTGAATCGCTTCATGAGCGCGTTCGCGGACGTGGTGCGCATCCCGCCGCCGCATCGCGCACCTGCGAGCGTTGCCGATCTCGTTTCGCGCGTGGGTGCGCTGCTGCGGCCCGAGCTCGAACAGCGCCGCATCGCATTGACGCTCACGCTCGAAGATGCGCACACGTTCGACATCGATGTGAGCCAGATCGAGCAGGTCGTGTTGAACATCTTCCGCAACGCCATCGACGCGGTCGGCCGCGACGGCACGATCGAGGCGACGTTGCGCGAGGGCGTTCTCTCGATTGCCGACAGCGGCCCGGGCATCGCCGAGTCGGCGCGCTCGGAACTCTTCACGCCTTTCTTCACCACCAAACGCGACGGCCGCGGCCTCGGCCTGACCATCGTGCAGGAGATCCTCGCCAACCACGGTCTCGCGTTCTCGCTGCAGAACCGGGCGGGCGGAGGGGCGGAGTTCCGGAT
>JALYOB010000548.1 GCA_030857085.1 Acidobacteriota bacterium
TCGTTCGCGCGATCGGTAACGCGAGGAACGCCTTCAGTTAGACTCCCGCGCGCATGGAAGCACTGGAGACGCATCTCGATCCTTCGTCGCCCGATTTCGCCGCGAATGCGGAGCGGATGCAGGGGCTCGTCGATGAGCTGAATCGGCGCATCGAAACTGCGCGGCAGGGCGGCGGGCCAAAGTACCTCGCGCGGCAGCGGGAGCAGGGGAAGATGCCGCCGCGCGAACGCATTGCGGCTCTGCTCGATCCCGACACGCCGTTCCTCGAACTCGCACCGCTCGCCGCGAACGGCATGTACGACGATGAGGCTCCGGCCGCGGGGATGATCGCTGGGGTGGGGCGGGTGAACGGACGCGAATGTCTGATCATCGCCAATGACGCGACGGTCAAAGGCGGCACGTACTTTCCGATGACGGTGAAGAAGCATCTGCGCGCGCAGGAAGTCGCGCTGCAGAATCATCTGCCGTGCATTTATCTCGTCGACTCCGGCGGCGCGTTTCTGCCGCTGCAGGCCGAGGTGTTTCCCGATCGCGATCACTTCGGGCGGATCTTTTTCAATCAGGCGGTGATGTCCGCACAGGAAATCCCGCAGATCTCCGCGGTCATGGGCTCGTGCACTGCCGGCGGGGCGTATGTGCCCGCCATGTCGGACGAAGCGGTCATCGTCAAAAACACCGGCACGATCTTCCTCGGCGGACCTCCGCTGGTGAAGGCCGCCACCGGCGAGGAAGTCACAGCGGAAGAGTTAGGCGGCGCCGATGTGCATACGCGCATCAGCGGTGTGGCCGACCATTTCGCAGACGACGATGAACACGCGATTTCGATCGTGCGCAACATCGTCGAAAACCTCCGCCTGGAAAAACAGGAGCCGCCGACGCGCATCGAGCCCGAGGATCCTCTGTACGATCCGAAAGAACTGTATGGCGTGATTCCGCGCGATCTGCGCAAGCCGTATGACGTGCGCGAAGTGATTGCGCGCATTGTGGACGGCTCGCGCTTCCATGAATTCAAAGAGCGTTACGCGACGACGATCGTCACCGGCTTCGCCCGCATTTACGGCTACAAGGTCGGCATTCTCGCGAACAACGGAGTGCTGTTCAGCGAGTCGGCATTGAAGGCGACGCATTTCATCGAGCTCTGTAATCAGCGCCGCATTCCGCTCATCTTCCTGCAGAACATCACCGGCTTCATGGTCGGCAAGCAGTACGAGCGCGGGGGCATCGCCAAAGACGGCGCGAAGATGGTGCATGCGGTCGCGACGTCCACGGTGCCGAAATTCACGGTGATCATCGGAGGCTCGTTCGGCGCCGGCAATTACGGGATGTGCGGCCGGGCCTATTCGCCCCGGTTTCTCTGGATGTGGCCGAATGCGCGCATCTCGGTCATGGGCGGCGAGCAGGCTGCAGGCGTGTTGACGACCGTCAAGCGCGACCAGCTCGCGCGCGCGGGCAAGGAGTTGTCGGCCGAAGAGGAACGCAGCATCGCCGATCCGGTGCTGGCGAAATACGAGGAGGAGGGGAGTCCGTATTATTCGACCGCCCGCCTCTGGGACGACGGCGTCATCGATCCTGCCGAAACCCGCAATTACCTCGCCCTCGGCCTCTCGATTTCGTACAACGCCCGCATTGAAGATCCGAAGGTCGGAGTGTTCCGCATGTAGTTGCGCGCGGCTGTGGCAACGGCCGCGCACGACTCGCCACAATCCCATCTATGCCCATCTGGTTTCTTTTCGACCTCGGCAACACGCTGATCAAGCTCGCGTATGAGCGGGTGCTGGAGAACATCCGCCGTTCTGCCGACGTGACGCGCGATCAGCTCATCGACATCCTCGAGGCGCCGGGCAGTTATCGCGACATGGAACGGGGCGCTGTGTCGTTCTCCGAGTTCTATCAGTTCCTGCGCGAGCAATCGGGCTATCGCGGCTCATTGCGCGACTTTCAGAAAATCTGGAGCGACTTCTTTGACGGAACGGTCCCTGGCGCCGAGGATTTCGTGGAGCGCGTGCGGACCAAGTATCGCGTCGCGTTTCTGTCGAATTCGAACGAGGTGCACGCGGAGCTGATACCGAAGAAGTTCCCGTCGCTGTTTCGCAAGGACGACCGGTTCATCTTTTCGTATCGCTTCAAGGTCGCCAAACCCGACCCGGAGATTTTCCGCCGCGCATGCGAAATCCTCGGCACTCTGCCGGCGCATGTGGTGTTCGTCGACGATCTGCTGGAGAACGTGCTCGCCGCCCGCGCAGTGGGGATGACGGCGTATCAGTTCATCGACACGCCGTCGGTGCTCGCGGAGCTGGAACGCGACAATCTGCTATAGGCCGTTGGCCACAGTGCGCGTCAGCTGGTCGCTGCCATACCAGCGGCGATGGAACTCGAGCAGGGTGTCGCGATCCGTCGCATTCGCCGGCATCGGCGCGCCCCCCTCGGCCGGTTTGACGAGGCGCGGGACGTTGTACAGCACGTACTCGAAGTTGCGCTTCGCGTACTCCTCGCCAAGGCGCATGAATGAGGCGCCGTCGATGGAGAACTTGGTGGTGCCGCGATACGAGAGGTCGACGCGCGAATAGCGTTTCGCCTTGAGCCGCTTGGCGAACTCGAGGAACGCGGTATGGACGTCGATCGGGGTCTGGCGGAAGCTCAGGTTCTTGAGGTCATACACGACCACGCCGGGCACGACGTAGTACTCGTAGTGCGCGGAGACTTCCATCCCTTTGAAGGCGGCGTTCTCATGCAGGATGTCGTTGACCGGTTCCTGCAGCAGAATGACGTTGGCTGAATAGCCGATCAGCGCTGCCACCAAAGGCGTGCCGACGAAGACGAGTTTTCGGCTTCGTAACGCGGGAAGGCCAATGGAGACGCGTTCGAATTTCAGCTGCTGTTTGAGGATGGTCCCGAACGGCGTCTGTCTTTTGGAACGCGGCGAGCTCGGCGGCTCGACCGGGATGGCGTAGTAGGCAATGGAGAAGAGAAGTCCCGCGGCAATGGAGACGACGCCGACAGGACGGAAGACGAGCAGGGCGCCCAACCCGAAGAGGTAGAGAACCCAGCTCGCGTAGTTGATGCGGGCGCGCACGCGATGGGCGCGCTCCCGATAGAAGTCTTCGTCGACGACTTCTCCGCAATGTTTGCATTTGATGGCGTTCTGGGGGATCGCACCGCTGCAGAATCGGCAGCCGGCGGAATCGAGATCACTCGCGCGGCGGCGTTTGCCGGCCAGATCTTCGGCACGCCGCTTCGGTGCGGCGTTGATGAGGAGCAGGCCACAACTCGTGCAGGCCGCCGTGTTCGCTTCGTTCAAGGCCTTGCACTCGGGGCATCGCATGACCCGGCTGAACTGCAACCGGGCTGCCATGGTCGCGATGGGCGACAGGGATACGACGGGAGGCCTCCGGCGGCCGGGGCCGCGGGCCCCGGACCCCGCTGACAGGCCAAGCCTCCGCGACAGCGTGCGCTACCTCGCGACAGTGTGTCGCGGAGGCTTGGCC
>JALYOB010000124.1 GCA_030857085.1 Acidobacteriota bacterium
ATCCCCACCTCCTCCTTGTGCATCGCGGCGCAGGCCGGGACGAGCGCGTCGAGGTCGCGGATCGTCGCATAGCGCGCCGCCGTGAGGTCGGGATAATCGCTGCGCGCCGGCAGCGCGTAGATCGGCTGGTTCATCCGCACGACCGTGGGCGGGTCGACGCGCGAGCGGAGGTGGCTCCAGAGCGCCTCGACGAGCGGCGCCGGCGAGATGATCGCGCGCACCGGCAGCATGCGCGTGAGAATCCGATCGGCAATCAGGCCGACAGCCGACTCGGTGATGTCGTCGGACAGTGAGGGATCGCCGGCGAGCACGATGTTCGTCGCGAGCGAGGCGACGAGCACGATTGCGCCGTTGTAGCGAACGACCGCCATCTGCGAGGCTGCGAGCGAGCGTTCTTCAATGAGGCGCGAGATCAGATAGACGTTGATCAGCGGATCGCGCTGCAGAAACTCGAGCGCTCCTTTGAAGTCGTCATCCGAGAGCAAACGGAGCGACCATCGTCCTTCCGCCGGAAGCGTTGCCATTCGTCGGGCGCACTACAACTGCGAGTTGCCCATGTATGCTACCCCGTCGATCGCCTTGTGCCACAGCGGGCGATTCGCCCACTGATCGAGATGCACCTGCCGCGCGTGGCGCATGTCATTCGCAAACGCGGCGCGCAGTTGCGACGCGATGTTCGCATCGAGCACGCCGATACTCACCTCGTCATTGAGCTGAAACGACCGCTCGTCGAAATTCGTCGAGCCGACGCACGACCAGACGCCGTCGACCACAATTACCTTCTGGTGCAGCAGTGTCTTGTCGTACTCCCACAATTTCACGCCGCGCTTGAGCAGCGTTCCGAAATGGTGATGACTCGCGTGCTGCACGATCGCGTTGTCCGTCGCGTCGACCGACGGCACCATGACCCGCACATCCACCCCGCGCGCCACAGCTTCCTGCAACGCCTTGATCGCCTCGGTATCCGGCAGCAGATATGGATTCTGGATCAGGATCTCGCGCTTCGCTGACTTGATGGCGAGGTAATACAGGATCTGCACGGACGACACGCTGCCGTCGGGCGATGTGTACGCGACATGCGCGGTGATCGGGCCGGTGGGCTGTGTGTGCGGGAAGTAGCGCTCGCCCGCGGGCACCTCGCCCGTTTCCTCCACCCAGTTTTCGGAGAACGTCGACTGCAGCCGCAGCACGACCGGCCCGGTGATGCGCAGACCTGTATCGCGATAGTGCTTCTTGCTTTGCGCCTGGCCCGTCCATGTGTCGGCGATGCAGAAGCCGCCGATGTAGCCGATGCGGCCGTCGATGATCATCACCTTGCGGTGATCGCGATTGTTGAGGCGCCCGAGATTGCTGAGGCGGTACGGGTGGAAATGGGCGACGCGCACGCCGGCCTTTTCCATCATCTCCTGCACTTCACCTTTGAGTTGCCGTCCGCCGGAGCCGTCGACGAGGAGTCGCACTTCGACGCCCTGATGCGCCTTGTGGACGAGCAGTTGCGCGAGTTGCCGCGCGAGCTTGCCGTCTTCCCAGATGAAGTCCTCGATGTGCACCGTTTCGCGCGCGGCGGCGATGTCGCGGAACAGCGCGCCCCAGAACGGATCGCCGTTCTGCAGCACCTGCATCGAATTGCCGGCCACCAGCTCCGCGTGCGTGAGGCCCGCGATCGACGGCAGCATTGCCTGCAGATCGCCGGGATTCTTCACGGCGAGATGGGTGCTCGGATCGCGCTTGATGGTCCAGGTCAGCAGGATCAGCGCGAGGAGCGCGAGCACGCCGCCGATGAAGGCGATGAGCGGCATGCGCACATAGGTCGTACCGCGCGAGTGCCAGATGGAGAAGTGATCGTCGTCGACGTGTCTCATTCGTGTGTGAGCTCGGCGAGTACGGGGCGGTGATCGGATGGACCGTCATCGAGCACGCGCGCTGTGCGCACGCGCCAGCCGCGGTCGGCCATGACGTAGTCGAGCCGCTGTTCCATCACTTTGTGCGAGGGCGTTTTCGGATCGCCCGCGAACAGAAGACCGCTGCTGCCGAGGAACTCCTTCATTTCTTCGCTGTCGGGAGGGGCGTTGAGGTCGCCCGTCACGATGTGCGGGTGGACACTAGCGCGGAGGTGCGCAAGAACGCATTTCAGTTGTTCCGCACGCACGCCCTCATTGAGGCTCGCCCATGCCGAGGTGTGGGTGACGTAAAAGTCGACCAAGCCGCCGTTGATGCGTACGGTGGTGGCGAGGAGCGATCGCGGCTCGCCCGTGCCGGGCAACGCGAAGACGTCGCTGCGCACGATCTCGCCGCGCGTGAGCACGGCGTTGCCAAAGTCGCCGCCGATGAAGCGATAGCTCGCACCGAAGACGCCGTGCATGCCGGTGAGCAATTGCAGCGCTTCGACCTGATCGCCGAAGCGCGACTGCCATGTTTTGCGATGCGCTTCGTTGATGCCGACGATGTCGGGGTTGTATTTGCGGATCGTGGCGGCGATGGCTTCGATGTGTTCGTCGCCTTTGAGGAGGGTCGCATGTCCTTCGATGTTGAAGGTCATGACGGTGAGCTGCCTCGGATACGTCGGCTCAATCGCATGTGCCGGTCCGGCGCTGCAGGCGACCGCACGGAAGCGATAGACGCCGAGGACGCGGTAGGCGATCGCGATGACGAGGAGGATCGCGATGATGCTCAACACCCGCTTGACGCGCCGCATGCGTGCTGAGCGGTAGCGAGAAGGGTGCCGGGCCGGCGGAGCCGGCGTCGACCGGTTGCCGTGTACGCGGGTTGACCCGTTGCCTGTTGCCCGTTACCGCGCATGTGTCGTCAGCCGCAACCGTCGCGGCAACTGGCAACTGGCAACTGGCAATAGAGAGCGGGTCGACTGCTACGAATTCGGCAGCGCTGCCGCTTTCGCGACCAGCACGCGCACGTTCGGGTGATGGTGTAACGCCGACGCCGGAAACTCCGGCGTCACCTCCCCGCTGCGCAATCGCGCGACTGCCTCTTCTTTCCCGCTGCCTGCCACCAGCAGTACGATCGCTTTCGACTCGAGAATTGTTCCGATCCCCATCGTGATCGCGTGCGTGGGAACGTGGCCGGCGGGGAAGTCGTCTGCGTTCGCTTTGCGCGTGGATTGCGTGAGCTCGACCACGCGCGTGCGTGCGTCGAATGGTGTGCCGGGCTCGTTGAAGCCGATGTGGCCATTGCGGCCGAGGCCGAGGAAGGTGAGGCCGAGACCACCGGCATCGCGGATTTCGTTTTCGTAGCGGATGCATTCCGCGTCGAGATCGGACGCGTTGCCGTGCGGGATGTGCGCGTTCGACGGAGCGATGTCGACGTGATCGAACAGGTGCTGCTTCATGTAGGTGAAGTAGCTGCCGGGATCCTCACGCTCCACGCCCGCATATTCGTCGAGATTGAACGTCACGACGTCGCGGAAGCAGTGATATTCGCGTGAGCATTCACGCACCACGCGGCCGTACATGCCGATGGGCGTGCGTCCGGTGGGAAGGCCGAGGACGAGTTGCGGATTCTCGCGAATCGAGGAGAGCAGAATCTCGGCGGCGCGTGCGGAGAGCGCATCCGTCGATGCGAACGACTCCCAGTCGTCCTCTCTCAACGGGTGACCTCCCGGCCGCGCGCCCACACGCGCTCCACTTCGAAGCGATCATTGAGCGCGACGACGTCGGCGTCGTAGCGGCGCTCGAGTTTCCCTTTGCGATCGGCCACCGCGGCGATGCGTGCGGGCACTTCGGTCGCGAGCGGGATCACGGTTTCGAGAGGGAAGCCGGCGAGCTCGATCATGTTCTTCACGGCATCGCACATCGTGAGCACGCTTCCCGCCAACGTGCCGTCCGCGAGCCGAGCCGCGCCGTCGGCCACCGTCACCTCGTAGTCGTACAGCTTGTACGTTCCTTCGCTGAGGCCGCACGCGCGCATGGCGTCGGTGATGAGCGCGATGCGATGCGGCATCGCATTCACCGCGATGCGCAATGCTGCCGGATGCACGTGCACGCCGTCCGCGATCAATTCCGCGGTTGCATTGATGGCGTTGAATGCCGCGCCGACCACGCCGGGATCGCGATGATGCAGCGGCGTCATGGCGTTGTAGAGATGGGTGAAATGCGACGCGCCGTATTCGAGCGCGGCGACCGCGGTTGCGTGATCGGCGGCGGTGTGTCCGATCGAGAAGAGCACGCGATCGCGAAAGTGTTCGATGAGCGCGCGCGCCCCTTCGATCTCCGGCGCAATCGTCACGATCCACCGCAGCCGCGGCGCCTCGGCGATCAGCGCCGCGAGCTCGTGAATGTCGGCGCCGCGAATCGACGCGCGATCCTGCGCGCCCGCGCGCGATGCATTGATGAACGGACCTTCGAGATGCACCGCGACGATCTCCGCGCCGCCGCCTGCTTCGCCGGACAGGCGCGCGATCACTTCCACCGCGTTCTGCACATCGCCGCGCGAGGCAGAGAGCGTCGTTGCGGCGAGCGCTGTCGTTCCGCGCGTCGCATGAAACGCGAGCACGCGCGCCGTCGCATCCTCGTGCGCGTCCATGAAATCGGCGCCATCACCGCCGTGCACGTGCACGTCGATGAAGCCGGGGACGATCACGCCGTCGATGCGCTCGACATTCACCGGCACGTTTACGGTTTGCACGACGTCGACGATCACCTGATCGTCGATCGAGATCAGCATGTCGTCGCGGAGCGTGCCGTCGACGAACGCGCGGCCGTAGAGGTGGATCATTCAGTACCTCGGGTACCTCGGAGTACCTCGGGTACCTCGGAGTACCTCGGCGCGTTCGCCACTCCGGGTACTCCGAGGTTCTCCGAGGTACCGAGGTACTTCTCACAAACATATCTTCCCCAACACCGTCGGCCTTCCGCCCGTCGCGCCGGCGACGTTCGTGACCAGGCCGACGACCGAGTCGTTGGCGATCATGGCCATGGCCATGGCTTCCTTGGCTTCGGATGCTTTGTAGATCAGGAGTTTCTGCTTCGGCATGCGCTCTTTGATCATCCGCACGAGGGTTGGGTTTTTTGCGCCGCCGCCGGCGAGCATCACTTCGTGCACGGGGCCGCGCGGGTGGATGAAGTCGCGATACGCGCGGGCGATGCTCTCCGCCGTCAATGCAGTGGCAGTGGCGATCAGATCGTGCAGATCGGCATTGGGTGATTCTTCGACGATGCGCCGCGCGAACTGGGAGCCGAAGAGTTCGCGGCCGGTGGTCTTCGGCGGTGACTTGGCGAAATAGGGATCGGACATCCAGCGCTCGAGCAAATCTTCGCGCACCGTTCCCGCTTCGCCGAGGGCGCCGTCGACGTCGTAGGTCTGCTTGCCGTTCGTGGCGATCCACGCCAGCTCGTCGATGATCATGTTGCCGGGACCGGTGTCGAACGCGATCACGTCCTCCCAGCTCGCTTTCGGCGGGATGTAGGTGACGTTGCCGATGCCGCCGATGTTTTGAATACAACGCCCGCGCGATTTGTGGCGCAGCAGAACCCAGTCGAAATACGGCACGAGCGGCGCGCCCTGTCCGCCCGCGGCCACGTCGCGCACGCGCAGATCGCCGACAGTGATGATGCCGGTGCGTTCGGCGATGACGGCGGATTGGCCGATCGCGAAGGTCGCACGCGTCTCGATCGGATGCTCGATCCAGTCGACGTCCGCATTGACGAGACTCAGCTCCGGATCGTGCCAGATGGTCTGCCCCGCGGAGGCAATGAGATCGACCGTGTCTGCCTTGATCTTCGTCTCCTGCAGCATGCGCAGGACCGCGGCCGCGAACACCTCGCCGAGGATGAAGTCGTAGCGGCAGATGTCATCGATGCGCGCGCGCTTCGGATCGAACAGCTCGCGCACGACCGCCCGGATTTTCGGCGGATATGGATATTCGCGAAAGTGCTCGAGCGTGACCTTCGCGTTGAGGCCATGCTTCTGAATGCGCACCATGGCCACGTCGATGGCGTCGAGCGAAGTGCCGGACATGAGCCCGATGATGCGCCGCGAGTATTTCGTCGCGACGTGCATGAGGCGTTCGAGGCGGCTCACGCGTCACCGCCCAGCCAGTTCCTCGGAGTTCCTCGGTTCCTCGGAGTTCCTCGGAGGAGCCTGGCCGAGGAACTCCGAGGAACTCCGAGGAACTCCGAGGAACTGGTCACGAGAGCACCTCTCTCAACGACTTCTCCGCCAGCAGCGCCCGCGCTTCCTCGACGCTCACTTTTTTCCTCGCAATCACCGTCGCGAGTTTCACGTTGCCGTCGGCCTCGCGAATGGCCTGTACGGCCATGGGGCGCGTGACGCCGGCCGCGAGTTCGACCATGCGTACGGCGCGGCTGCGCAGTTTTTCGTTCGTCGCGGGCATGTCGATCATGAGGTTCGAGTAGACGCGGCCGAGGCGGATCATGACGCCGGTCGAGAGCTGGTTGAGGACGAGCTTCTGTGCGGTGCCGCTCTTCATGCGCGTCGAGCCCATGATCACTTCCGGCCCCGACTCGATGACGATGGGGATGTCGACATGCTGCGCGAGCGGCGATGAGGCCACGTTCGTGACGCAGACCGTGAGCGCGCCGATCATGTTTGCTTTGCGCACGGCGGCGACGGTGTAGGGCGTGGTGCCGGAGGCGGCGATGCCGACCACGGCATCCTCAGGATTGACGTTCGCCGCGACCGCATCGATTGCCGCTTCTTCGTCGTCTTCCGCACCTTCTACGGCTTCAAAGTAGGCGCGTTCGCCGCCGGCGATGAGCACGCGCACCATCGACGGATCGATGCCGTACGTCGGCGGCAGTTCGGATGCGTCGAGCATCGCGATGCGGCCGCTCGTGCCGGCGCCGACGTAGAACAGTCTGCCGCCACTGCGCAGCCGTTCCGCGATCTCGTCGATCGCGTGGGCGATCCGCTCCGCCTGCGCGGCGACGGCCGCGGGAACGAGCGCGTCCTGCTGCTGGATGATGCGTACGACGTCGATGGTCGGACGCTGATCGATGTCGAGACTCGCCTCGAGCCGGTCCTGGCTCATCTTGGCGCCGAAGATATCATCTGACTCATGCTCGATCGGGAAGGTCTGCAAGTCGCTTACCTCGGCGTCGCTTTAGCCCATTTTCTGGACGTGGAGACCGGCGACATCATCGATCAGCCGTTCGAGGAGGAACCGCCCGGCGACGCCTCGCGCTATCGCCGCATCCCGACCCGCACGGATGCGAGTGAAGAGGAAGACCGGCGCGTGTTCGTGGAGAAGATGCAGCCCTCACCACTACGCGACGCGCTCGCACGCCTGATCGACGACGGCTCGCAGTTTCGACAGTTGCTGACCGAGGACCGGCGCGTGGAGAGGTCGTTCTTCAACTTCAAGAACGATCGCGCGAGCGCGGCGATCGAGGAATGGCTGAGGGAGGAGGGGCTCAGGGACTGAGCGTGTCATCCCGAGCGAAGTCGAGGGATCCCCTGCCGGCGGAGCGAGACTCGCGCTGAATGAAGGGGATCCCTCGACTTCGCTCGGGATGACACGAAGCGCTACTGCGCCGTCGCGGCGCGACTGACGACCAGCAACGTCACGTCGTCATCCAGATTTTCAGCATCGGTCACGTGATGCAGCACGGTCTCATTCACCGCACGCGCGATCGCGTTCGCGTCCGCGCCGTGCAGGGGGCGGAGTGCGTTGCCGATGATGGTCGAGCCGAGGTCTTCGCCCTTGTCGTCGCGGGCTTCGGTGACGCCGTCGGTGTAGAGGACGAGCGAGTCGCCGGGCTCGAGCTGGAGCTGGCGATTGGTGAACTCGGCGCGGGAGATGACGCCGAGAAGGAGATCGCTTTCGCCGAGCTCGATCGCGCCTGATTTGCTCAGCCAGAGCGGCGGCGTGTGGCCGGCGTTCACGTACTCGATATGGCCGGTGCGGGTGTCGAGGCGGCCGAGGAAGAGCGTGACAAATTTCGACTGGGGGAGGTTTTCTTTCAGCGCGACGTTCAGCTGCGTGACGAGCGTCGCGGGATCGGGATCGCTCTTCGAGAAGATGCGAAACGCGACCTGAAGGCCGGCCATCATCAAGCCTGCAGTGACGCCTTTGCCGCTCACGTCACCAATGACGAAGTACACCTTTCCATCCGGACGAATGGCAAAGTCGTAGTAGTCGCCGCTGACCGTGCGGCAAGGCTGATTTTTGCCGACAAACGTGAAGCCTTCAATCTCCGCCGGCGCCTCGGGAAGGAGGCGCCGCTGGATGCTGGACGCGGTCTTGAGCTCCTCGTCCATGATCCGCTTCTGAATTGCTTCTTCACGCAGACGCGTGGTCTCGAGCTTGGTCGCGGCGAAGCGGCCGATCTGCGCGACGAGGCGCACGTCGTCTTCGGCAATCGAACGTTGCGTGAAAAGAAAGTCGACGTAGAGCACGCCCACGACCGCGTTGCCGATGAGAAGGGGCGAGCAGAGGATCGAGTGGATGCCCTGCATGATGATCGACTGCGCGGTGCGGAGTTTTTCGTCCGCGCCGACGTCGACGAAGGCGAGTGCTTTCTTCTCTTCGACGACTTCGGCGAGGAGCGTGTGGCTGATGGTCAGCTCGCTCGCATCGCTTTCGTCCTGACGGCGCACTTCGACTTTGGTGAACGAGCGGCCGTCGGAGCCGAGGAGGGCGATCGCGGCGCGGGAGGGATGGAGGTGTTCCATCACCCGGTCGACGATGAAGCCGAACAGCTCGTCCATCGGACGGTCTTCGATGAGCTCGCGCGCGAGCTGCGTCAGCGTGTGCAAACGCGCGACGTCCTGTGATTCGGGCGCGTCGGCGATGTCGGTGACGGGGATGGAGATCGTGGGGCTGGCGCCGGAGTTGTCGGGAACGGCGATGAAGCGATCGGTGCTGCGGTCGGTGGTCTCGAAGACGATTTCGGTATCGCCGAGGCGGATGCGATCGCCGGTCTTGAGGTACTCGTCACGCTCGACGCGGCTGCCATTGAGGTACGTGCCGTTCGCGCTGCCGAGGTCTTTGAGAATCCAGGCGTTGCCGGCGGAAATGATCTCGGCGTGTTTGCGCGAGAGGTAGCGGTCTTTGATGGGAATCGAGCAATCCGAGGCGCGGCCGATGGAGATGGCCGTGCCCAGCAGCGGCTGGCGGAAGGGCGAAAACAGGGGTGAGTAAACAGTGACTTCCGCGCGCGGCGTGGATTCCATGAACGAAGGGGCTCCGTGGTTGACGGGGATTGTATCCGATCGTACGGTGACGGCCGTGTCAGCGGACTACTTCCTGGAGATCGAGGCGCACTTTGCGTTGCGGCGCGGAACGCCTTTCGTGGTGAATGCGAAGGACTGGAATCTGATGCGGGAGTGGGAGTCCGCGGGCATTCCGCTGGCGATCGTGATCGAGGCCATCGATGCGGTGTTCGATCGTCAGGACGCGGCGCAGAAGAAGGTGAACGGCCTCAGTTTCTGCAAGCACGCGGTGAAGGAGTTGTGGCAGGAGCGGCGCTCGATGCTGATCGGCGCGCAGGACGCCGCGCCGGAGGAAGAGGTGTTGCCGCGGCTCGAGGCGCTGGCGTCGGCGTTGTCGGAGATTGCGCCTTCGTTTGCGACGCGCGTGCGCGAGCTTGCGAGTGAGAAGACTGCGCCGCGCATCGAAGAGCGATTGATGGAGCTCGAAGAGGAGTTGCTCGCGGCGCTGTTGCCGTCCGCACCGGAGCTGCGCGACGAGGCGCGCGCGCTCACGAGCGGCGCGGATGAGAAGACGCGCGCGCGAACGGAGGAGGCGCACTTGCGGCGGCTGGTGCGGGAGCGCTTCGCGCTCCCGCGCCTGACGCTGTTTTAGGTATGGAG
>JALYOB010000549.1 GCA_030857085.1 Acidobacteriota bacterium
GAGCAGCGTGCGTTGCGGCGCGACGTTGCGGCGCAATGACGGGAGCCATTCAGCATCGGGCGCGATCTCGCGCCCGAGAGACGCGAGCACGGGTGCGGGTCCGAGCTCGAGAAAGACGTCGATGCCGCGTTCGCGCAGCGCACGCACGGAGGGATCGAAACGCACCGGTGCGACGAGTTGCTCGCCCCAGTACTCCGGGCGCGGCGCGCCATCGAACGCGCGCGCATCGACGTTGGCGATGAGCGGAATGCGCGGCGCGGAGGCGTGGATGTTTGCGGCAAAACGGGTTAGCGCGTCCGCGGCCGGACGCATGCGCGGCGAGTGAAAGGCGTGCGAGACCGGCAGCATGCGCGCGTCGATGCCTCGCTCGCGCAGCCGCGCGACGACGCCATTCAATGCATCGGCATCGCCGGAGAGCGTGGTCGCTTTCGGCCCGTTGATCGCGGCGATCGCAACGCCGTTGGCAAGCTCGATCTCGTCGACGCTCGCATGCACCGCCGCCATCGCGCCGCCGCTCGGCAGCTCGTTCATCAGCCGCGCGCGTTCGCGCACCAGCCGGCACGCGTCGGGCAGCGTGAAGACGCCTGCGACCACTGCCGCAACGAGCTCGCCGATGCTGTGGCCGAGGACCGCGTCGGGAACGATGCCCCACTCGCGCCACCGTTCGGCAAGCGCGTATTCGAGCGCGAACAACGCCTGCTGCGTGTACAGCGTCTGATCGAGCCGCGTGGCGTCGTTCCACAACTCGGGGATGTCGATGCCGAGGTGCGCGCTGCATTCGTCGACGCGCGCGCGGAAGAAGGCGTCGCGTTCGTACAGCGCGCGACCCATGCCGGCGTACTGCGAGCCTTGTCCGGTGAAGACGAAGGCGAGTTTCGGCTTGCCCGCAACGCCGCGCACTCCGTCACGCGCGCGCAGTGCCTCGACCAGTTCTTCGCGCGTTTCGGCGACGATCGCCAGCCGCTGCGCAAAGTGCGTGCGATGGAGACGCGTCGCGGCGGCGAGGTCGTACACGTCGGCCTCGCTCTTCTCCATCCACGTTGCGTATTCGTTCGCGAGCGCATCGAGCGACGCTTCGCTCTTCGCGGACAACACGAGCAGTCCATGTTTCGGCTCGTCGTCCACCGCAACCATACGCGGCGCTTCTTCGAAGATGACGTGCGCGTTCGTGCCGCCGAAGCCGAAGCTGCTGATGCCGGCGCGGCGCGGGCGCTCGCCGCGCGGCCACGCCGTTTCGTTGCTCGTGACGCGGAACGGCAGATGCTGCCAGTCGACATGCGGCGACGGCTTCTGAAAATGGAGATGCCGCGGAATGCGCTCCTGCTGCAGCGCGAGAATGAGCTTGATCGCGCCGGCCATGCCGGCGACGGTTTCGAGATGACCGAGGTTCGTTTTGACGGAGCCGATCAACAGCGGCCGCTCGCGGCGGAAGACGCGGCCGAGCGCTTCGAGCTCGATCGGATCGCCGAGCGGCGTGCCCGTTCCATGCGCCTCGATGTAGTCGATGTCTTCGGCGGTGACGCCCGCGCGGGTGAGCGCCGCGCGCACGACTTCTTCCTGCGCGGCGAGGTTCGGCGCCGTCAGTCCGTTGCTCCGTCCATCCTGGTTGACCGCGGAGCCGCGGATGACCGCGAGGATGCGATGGCCATCGCGCAATGCGTCGGAGAGCCTCGCGAGCAGCAGCACGCCGCCGCCTTCCGATCGCACGAATCCATTCGCCGCGGCGTCGAACGTGCGGCAATGTCCATCCGGCGAAAGCGCCCTCATTTTCGAAAACGAGATATGCGCCTCGGGCGAAAGGATCAGATTCACCGCCGCGGCGAGGGCGTAGTTCGACGTCCCGTCGCGCAGGCTCGCGCACGCGAGATCGAGCGCCACGAGCGACGACGAACACGCCGTGTCGACGGCGACGGCGGGGCCGCGCAGATCGAACGTGTAGGCGACGCGGCCCGCGGCCGTGCTGGGGATGAGACCCGTGACGTCGTACGGTCCGATGGCCGCGAGATCGCCGCCGCGCAACCGCGCCTGCGCGTAATCACCGCTGGAAATGCCGAGAAAAACGCCGCTTCTGGTGCCGCGAAGACGCTCGGCGGTGACGTGCGCATGCTCGAACGCTTCCCACACCAGCTCCAGCAGCAGCCGCTGTTGCGGATCGATGGCGATCGCTTCGACCGGCGCGATGCCGAAGAAGGCGGGATCGAATTCGTAGACGTCGTCCGCGAGAAAGCCGCCGGCGCGGGTGATCATTTTTCCCGGCGCGTCGGGATCGGCGTCGTAGTAATCGCCGGCGCGCCAGCGCGACGATGGAATCTCGCCGATCGCTTCTTCGCCGCGTTCGAGCAGCCGCCAGAAATCAGCGGGGCTGCGCACGCCGCCGGGCAGACGGCACGACATGCCGATGACGGCGATCGGCTCGCCGCGGCGCAGGGCGTCGTTCTCACGCTCGAGCTCCGCGATGCGCAGCAAGGCCTTCTTGATCGGACTCAGTTCGCCGCTCATCGCACTTTCTCCAGGAGGAGGCGCTCGGCTTCCTCTTCGGACATCTCTTCGATTTCGAGCGCGGTCGGCGTCGCAGGTTTGATCTCGATGCGCCGCGGTCCGGCCACGAGATCGACGAGGTATTCGGCGTACGCGGCGATGGTGGGATGGGCCCAGAAACTGGTGACCGGCACGGTGAGCCCGAGGGAGTCGCGGAGGCGGTTCTTGATCTGCAGCGCCATCAGCGAATCGACGCCGAGATTCTTGAAAGGCGTTTCGCGATCGAGCTCGCCGGCACGCGCGCGCAGCACGTTGGCGACATGCTCGATGAGCTGCTGTTCGACGATACGAATGCGCTCGGCAGGATCTTCGATGGCGGCGATGCTCGCCGCGAGCGAGGCCTGCGTCGATGCATCGCGCGCGGCGAGATCGCCGAGGAGAGGATCGTCGAGTGCTTGCCATTCGCCGATGGCGACGACGCGGGCGCGGTCTTCGATCATGGCGCGCTCGAAGACGTCGACCACTTCGCTGAGGTGCAGCGGACGGACGCCGAGATCGGCATTGCGCGAGGCGGCCAGTCCGGCTTCGGCGACGGGACCGAAGTCGATGGTGACCGCGCGGATGCCGTCGCGACGCCACTCGTGCAGCATCGCGTCGAGCTGCGCGTTCGCGGCAGCGTAGTTCGCCTGTCCGGGCGGGCCGAAGACCGCGGCGGCGGAGGAGACGGCGGCGAACCATGCATCGCGCCGTGCGAGGTTCGCGGCACCGCGCGGTTTGATGAAGACGCGATCGATCGTCTCGCGTGTTTGATTGGCAATGGATGCATCGGCGAGCGTGCCGGCGCAGTGGACGATGCCGCGCAGCGGCGGCAGTTCGTCGTCAATGATCTGCAGCAGACGCGCGCACGCGGCGGGGTCGCTGGCATCGCAGGCGATCTCGCGCACGTCCGCGTTGGCGATGCGTTTCGCGATCTCGCCGCTTCCCGCCTTGCGCGATG
>JALYOB010000125.1 GCA_030857085.1 Acidobacteriota bacterium
ACATCGCGTTGCGCGACGAGATCTTCGAAGAGATCGGACTGGCGCACAAAGTATGAGGCGGGTCGAAAAGTACGCGCTGCCTGCGATCACCGCACTCGTGCTGCTCGCGATCTGGCACTTCGCGGTCGTGATCACGAAGACGAAGATCTTTCCTTCGCCGCTCGCAGTGGCGAAAGGTCTCACCGATCTGCCGCATCTCGCGAGCTACACCCGCGACTCGCTGTTCCGCGTGTTCTGCGGCTACGCGCTCGCGGTCATCCTCGGCATCCCTGTCGGGCTCGCACTCGGCTGGTGGTCGTCGCTCGCGCGCGCGGCGAATCCGCTCATTCAGATGCTCCGGCCGATCTCCCCGCTGGCGTGGATGCCGCTGGCGGTGATCTGGTTCGGCGTCAGCAACGTCGCTCCGATTTTTCTGATCTTTCTCGCGTCGTTCTTTCCCGTCGTCGTCGCGACAATGAACGGCGTGCGCAATGTGCCGCCGGTTTACATACAGGCGGGGCGCAACTTCGGTTTGTCGACGCGCGCGCTCATCGCGCATGTGATCTTTCCCGCGGTGCTGCCGCGCATTCTGGTGGGACTGCGCATCGCGTTCGGCGTTGCCTGGATCGTGCTCGTCGCCGCGGAGATGATCGCCGTCGACTCCGGCCTCGGCTACATGATCATTGACGCGCGCAACGCGGGCAAACGCTACGATCTCGTCGTTGGCGGCATGCTCATGATCGGCGTGATCGGGCTGGTGCTCGACGCGCTCATTCGCCGCACCGAACGCCTCGCCTTCGTGCGCTGGGCGTTCCGCGACTAATCCATCGAAAGGAGGTGAGTCCATGAATCCGACACGCAGAATCCTCGTCGCCGTTGCCGTATGGGTGGCGATCATCACGGCCGCACATCTGGCGACGAACGTCGACTGGAAGGTGCTGCTCAACGATCGTCTTCCGGAGCGCGAGCGCAAGCTCAACGTGGCCTACATTCCGGTGACGTGACACCTCGCGTGCCCGGTGACGGACTACATCTCCGCCTACTCGAAGTCAGGGCATCTGTTCATCCCTCGCATGTTCCAGGGATTTCCCGAGATCAAGGAAGCACTGATCTCGAATCAGATGCAGGCGGGATTCATGGTCGCACCGATGGCCATCGCCCTGCGTGCTCAGGGCGTTCCGGTGAAGATCGTCTACCTCGGACACCGCTACGGCAGCGCGGTAGTGGTCGCGAAGAACGGACCGGTGCATTCGTTCGCCGATCTGAAGGGGAGAACTGTCGCCATTCCGAGCCGTTTTTCGGATGAGCGTCTGATTCTGTTTCGCGCGCTCGCGCAGAACGGCATGAGCGCGAAGGATGTGCGGATGGTGGAGATGGCGCCGCCCGACGTCGCGGGCGCACTCGCCGCCGGCGCGATCGATGCGTTTTCAATGGGGGAGCCGTATCCGTCACAGGCCGAGATGGCCGGCTTCGGCCGGATTCTTTTTCACGCGCGCGAGTACTGGCCCGATTACATCTCCTGCGTGCTCGTCGTGCGGCAGGACGTGATCGAGAGAAAGCCGGAGGCAGTGCAGGTGCTCGTCGACGGCATCGCCCGTTCGGGCTTGTGGCTCGAGAATCCGCCCAAGCGCCGCGCGCGCCGCGAACACGCCGCCGATTTCGTCGGCCGCTTCTATTACCGCCAGGACCCGCGCCTGCTGCGCTGGGCTCTCACCAAACCGGAAGAGCGCGTGCAGTACCAACCCCTCACGCCGTTGCGCAAAGACTTTGAACTGATCGTGAAGTTGATGCGCGAAACGGGCGTGCTCGATCACGACATCGCCTTCGAGGAGTACGTCGAGCCGAGTTTTGCGGAAGGGGCGAAGACGCAGACGGAATGGCGGTACGAGCCGGGCGACGCATCGGCCAACTGATGTTGCCATTCCGTATCCGTGCGAAAACGGGACACTGTCGCGATTCAGTACAGTATCGCCACGCGACGTCCCAAGTCATTCTTCCTGCATCTTCAATGACTTAGCGAATTCTGGACGCATGGCACTCCCGTTGGAGAAGTGGCCTCCCGGTCTGAGAGAACAAGGGAGGTCATGAATGAGCGTAGCGGAGAGCTATTTCGATGCGGTGGATCGCGCCGCCGCACCCACAGTGCTCATCGCCGAGGACGAGCGAAAGCTGCGGCAGCGTCTGGTCGATCAGCTGACGACGAACTTCGGCATCGCACCGTACGTCGCCACCACGGGATACGAGGCGATCAAGTTGGCGGACGAGCACCGGCCGGAGCTGATCCTGCTCGACGGTCTGCTGCCGGAGATGCACGGATTCGAAGTGGCGCGGTTCATCCGGCGTCTCGATGACGGCTACTACCCGCACATCGCGATCGTCACCGCCATCTACAAACAGGTTCGCTATCACAACGAGGCGCGCCTCAAGTACGGCATCAACGACTACATCGTGAAGCCGGTCTCCGACGACGCGCTCAACGGCGTGGTGATGCGCGCTTCGCAGAGGATGTCGTCGTGAATCGAGACGCGGCGCAGAAGAGACCGGGACGCGTGCTCATCGTCGACGACGAGCCGTCGCTCGTCGAGGGGCTCAAAGTGTTTCTCGAGCTCGACGGACTCGAAGTTTCCATTCACACCTCGCTCATCACGCTGCCGCTCGTCGTGCGCGAGTTCGATCCCGACGTCATCCTGCTCGACCTCAGCATGCCCGCACTGTCCGGCACAGCGTTGTTCGCCAAGGGGCCGCGGCGCCTGTTGCGCACGGACGCGCTGGTGGTGCTCTTCTCCGGCCGCGGCGCGCGCGAGCTCTCGCAGCTGGCTGAGGAGCTGGGGGCGGCGGGGTTTCTGCCGAAGGATTGCGAGCCGTACGACGCCGCACGAAGAATCGCGACGTGGATCGCCCATCGTCGCGCCATGCATACGACTGGAGGACATAATGCCCGGATACGTGCCGCATCTCCTGCTGCGTAACGACGGCAGCTTCTCGCCGATCGCAGTTTCTCTGCGCGACGCCGGTTACGTCGTGACGAAGATGACCGACGACGACGCGCTGCTGCAGGCGCTCACGCGCCAGCCGATCGAAGCGGTGCTCGTGGAGCTACCGGCGGTCGCGACGATCCGCTCCCTGCGCCTGCTGCAGACGCACGCGTCCCACGTGCCGCTGCTCGCCGCCACCGCCTCGCCCGACGTGATCCGGCGCGCCATCGCCACGACGAACGCAGAGCTCTTCGACCTTCGCGATCTCGATGCCGACATCGTGAGCGCCACCGATCTCCTGCTCGCACGATCGGCGAATGTGCAGATGCCGTATGCGTCGTAGTGTTCGCCTCGTGAGGTGATCCTGTGGTCGCGGTTGCAGCGCCCCTCACCCGGCGCTCCGCGCCACCCTCTCCCCGCAAGCGGGGCGAGGGGCAACGAGGAGGCGATATCCGCGAACCGTGGCGCGTGGCCCTTCTCCCCGCGATGCGGGGAGAAGGTGCTCGAAGGGCGGATGAGGGGTCTTGACGTGCTACAAACGTAGCAGTATGCTTCTTTCGTAGCACACGAAGGAGGCGCACTTGCTGCCCACGCTGTCGCGACGAGAACGGGAGATCATGGAGATCATCTTCGCCCTGGGCGACGAAGCCTCGGCCGAGGAGATCCGGGAGAAGCTGAGCGACCCGCCGAGCTATTCGGCAGTGCGGGCGATGCTCGTCAAGCTCGAAGCCAAAGGCGCCGTCAAACACAAAGAAAAAGGGCTGCGCTACGTCTACTCGCCGACCGTCGCGCGCGGCAAGGCGCGCAAGTCGGCGCTGCGGCGGATCGTGGACGTCTTCTTCGACGGCTCGAAAGAGCAGGCGGTCACCGCTCTGCTCAACGACGAAAAGTGGAGCGACGACGAGCTCGAGCAACTCGCGCAGCAGATCGCGCGCGTGCGCAAAGAACGGAGCGAGAAATGACCGTCATGATCCTCAAGTCGACCATCGCCCTCGGCGCCGCGCTTCTGTTCGTGCTCGCCGCGCGACGCTCGCGCGCGTCGCTGCGTCACCTCGTCCTCTCCGCCGCGTTTCTCTTCGTTCTGCTCCTGCCGGTCGTGCAGCAATTCGCGCCGCCGCTCGAGGTGAAAGTGCAGCCGGAGACGATCGCGAAGGCGCCCGTCGCCGCAGTCGCTCTGCCGATCGACACGCGCGACGAACCGATTGCGAAGCCTGCAACACAGCGTTTTCCGATCGCAACCATCGTGACGCGCGCTCATGCGCTGATCGCGTTCGCGCTGCTCATGCATCTCGCGATCGGCATCCTTCGACTGCATCGCCTCGCGCGCAGAGCAGACGTGTGGCTCGACGGCACCGCGCGCATGAACGAGATCGCGTTCGCGGGTGACATTCGCAAGCCGGCACTGGTCGTGTTGTCGCACGAGGTGCTCGTGCCGCTCACATTCGGCTTCCGCCGCTCGACCATCGTCCTGCCGCACAACGCGACCACGTGGTCGCAGGATGAGCTCACGCGCGCGTTGCGGCACGAGCTCGAACATGTGCGTCGCGAAGACTGGCTGCTGCAACTCGCCGCGCGCGCCGCATGCGCGCTGTACTGGCCGCAACCGCTGGCGTGGTTCGCGTGGCGGCGTTTCTGCCTCGAAGCAGAACGCGCATGCGACGACGCGGTGATTCACAACGCCGACGCCACCGCGTACGCGGGACAACTCGTCTCGCTCGCCCGCAATGTTCGTCTCACCACGCTGCCCGCCCTCGGCATGGCATCGCGCAGCAAGCTCGCCACGCGCGTGAACGCGATCCTCGACGCATCGCAGGCGCGCGGTCCGCACGGACTCACCGCCGCGACCGCGGTCGGCATCGCACTCCTCGCGCTCCTCGCGTCCGTTGCACCGGCGCGCGTCGTCAGTGCGGTCGTGCACAGACCGAGCGTCGCGATGCGCAATCCCGAACCGAATCCCTCGCCGGTCGCGGAAGCGCTGATCAAGGCGGCCGAGGCGGGGGACATGCTGGAAGTGCGGCAGTTGCTGGATGCGGGGATGGATGTGAACACCATCATGCCCGGCGACGGCACCGCGCTCATCACCGCCGCGCGCGCCGGGCGGCTCGACATGGTCAACTACCTGATCGAGCGCGGTGCGGACGTCAATCTCAGTTCCGCCGGCGATGGCAATCCTCTGATCGTCGCGTCGGGCGAGGGATACCTCGACATCGTCCGCTTCCTCCTCGATCACGGCGCCCGCATCGACGACGTCGTCCTCGGCGACGAGAACCCGCTCATGCAGGCGGCCGGGAACGGACATGCCGACGTGGTGGAGTTGCTGATCGAACGGGGAGCGGACGTCAACGCCGAAGCGGTCGAAGGAAGCCGCGTGCGCACGCCGCTGGCGATGGCGCGGCGCGGCCGAAACCCACAGATCATTCGCATGCTGCAGCGCGCCGGCGCTCGCGACTAAAACTTCAGGAGATCCTCATGCTTGCCCTTTTTCTGGCTGCTGTGCTCGAAGTGTCTCCAGCGAAAACCGCGATCCGCGTCGATGCGCAGCTCGACGAGCCCGCATGGGCTGCGGCGACGAAGGTGCCGGTCGCGTACGAGTGGTATCCGTCCGACAACACGCCCGCGCCGGTCGAGACCGAGGCGCTGGTCACGTACGACGATGAGCGCTTGTACGTTGCGTTTCGCGCGCACGATCCGAACCCCGCGCTCATTCGCGCGCGCTACCAGGAACGCGACGCGAGCGCGGTCGTCGAAGATGACCTCGTCGGCTTCTACATCGATCCGTTCAATGACGACCGGCGCTCATATTCCTTTCGCGTCAACCCGCTCGGCGTGCAGGTCGATGCGATCAACAGCGATGTCGAGCGCACGCAGGATCGGGCGTGGGACGCAATCTGGAGCTCGGCGGGCCGATTGACTGCGGACGGATTCGTCGTCGAGATCGCGGTTCCGCTGCAGCAGTTGCGGCTCCCGGCGACGCGCGGACCGCAGACCTGGGGCTTCCTCGCGGTGCGCGAGTGGCCGCGCGACGTGAAGCATCGGCTCCGTTCCGTCCGCACCGATCAGACGCGCGATTGCTTCGTCTGCCAGTTCGAAGACCTGCATGGCTTCGCGACGGAGCGGAGCGGGCGTAATGTCGAAGTGACGCCGACCATCACCGGTACCAACGACGACCCGTTCGACGCGGGGGTCTCCGCGCGATGGGCATTCACGCCCGGCACGTCGCTGCAGGCGACGGTGAATCCCGACTTTTCACAGGTCGAAGCGGATGCGGCGCAGCTCGACGTCAACACGCGCTTTGCCTTGTCTTTCCCGGAAAAGCGGACGTTTTTCCTCGAAGGGGCGGATGTGTTCGAGACGCGCCTGCCGCTCGTTTTCACCCGCACGATCGCCGATCCGAGCGCGGGCGTGAAGCTGACCGGCAAGAGCGGGAGCAGTTTGTATGGCGCGATGTTCACGCGCGACGCGATCACGAATCTGCTCGTGCCCGGCGACGAGTCGTCGTTTCTCACCACGCTGCGCGGCGGCTCGACGAATGGCTTCGCACGCTACAGCCGCGGGTTCGGCGCGAACGCAACCGCGGGCGGTCTCGTGACGATGCGCCGCGGCATGGACTATGAGAACGTCGTCGCTGCGGCCGACTCTCTGTATCGCCTCACCGAGCGCGACTCGTTCCGCCTCCAACTCGCCGGCTCGCGCACCACCTATCCGGATGCCTTCGCCGCGCAGAAAGGCCAGCCGCAGGGCGCATTCAATGGACACGCGATGCGCGCGTCGTACAACCACAGCGATCGCGACTGGTCGTGGGGCGGGAACTATGTCGAGGTCGCGCCGCACTTTCGCGCCGACAGCGGTTTGATCAATCAGGTGGGCGTGCGCGCGGGCAGCGCGTCCGCGGAACGGCGCATTCGCGGCGCCGCGGATCGCTGGTTCCGCAATCTGTTCATCGGCGGCGGCGTTGACACCGCGCAGCAGTTCGAACACGAATGGCGTGAGTGGGGTGCGGATGCGAACGTGCGCTACGAAGGGCCGCGGCAGTCGGAGATCTTCATCAATCTCGCGCCGAATCAGGAGTACTTCGCCGGCACGACGTACCACAACTTCCGCTACACGGTCTCGGGCGAGATGCAGCTGACGCGCGACGTTCACGCGGGGCTGGAGATTCGCGCCGGCGAGACGATCGATTTCAATCACGCGCAGCAGGCGCACTTCATCACGCTCTCTCCCTTCGGCACGATCGATCTTGGACGTCACGTGCATGCGGAGCTCGCGTACGACTATCAGCAGCTCAAGACCCTGGACGGCGCGCGCATCTTCGACGTGCACCTGCCGCAGGCGCGCGTGCTGTATCACTTCGGCCCCCGCGCCTTCGTCCGCACGATCCTGCAGTACCGCATGCTCGACGTGGTGACGTCCGAGAGCCAGCGCCTGCTCACGCAGTTGTTGTTCTCGTACCGCGTCAACGCGCAGACCGTCTTTCTCGCCGGCTATTCGGACAACTACCAGGGCGATCACGACCTGACGAGCACGAACCGCGCGTTGTTCGTGAAGCTGGGATATGCGTGGCTGTTCTAGGAGTGCGGCGGCAGAGCCGCCGCTCTTCATCCGGCGGCAAAGCCGCCGCACTCCATAGGCGGAATTGGCCGTTCGGAGAGTAGGATGAGGACGCGATGAAGATCGTGTTCGACACGAGCGCAAAAGTCCGCGCGATTCACGAGGAGATGCTTCGGCGCAGATCGCCCGATGACAGCTTCCGCGCGGCCCAGGAACTCACGCGTTTCGCACATCAACTCGCGTTCGACACTGTGCGGCGCAACGATCCCGATCTGACCGACGACGAGATCTGGCTCAGGCTCGCGGAGGAGCGCCTTGGCGCAGACATGGTGCGCAAAGTACGCGAGCGTCGTGCGAAGGCTTCGTGAATTCTCCCGATCCATTCGCGCTCGCGGCCGAAATTGCAGCAGCGCTCGATGCCGCTGGCATTCGTTATGTGATCAGCGGATCGGTCGCATCGATGCTGTATGGACACGTGCGAACGACCGACGATCTCGATGTTGTCATCTATCCCGATGAACAGCGGGTGAGGCAACTGGTCCGTGGCCTCGCCGCCGATTACTACGTCGATGAAGATGATGCGGCGGAAGCGGTCCGTCGCGGTACGTCGTTCAGCGCGATTCATCTGCAGACGATGGTCCGCGTCGACTTTTTCGTCGCCGAACGTACACGTGAAGTCCGCGTGCAGTTCGAGCGTCGTCGCGTGCGGCTGATTCGCGAACGCGAAGTCGCGTTCTACGCTCCCGAAGACGTCCTGATCAGAAAGCTGATCTGGTTTCGGCTCGGCGGCGAGGTCTCCGATCGTCAGTGGAACGACGTCCTCGGCATTCTTCGGCTTGCACGCGAGCCGCTCGACTACGACTATCTCGCCCGCGCCGCCGCCGATTTCAACGTCAGCGATCTTCTGCAGCGCGCGCAGGAAGATGCAGCGTCCCGGTGAGCCGGTCGAACTCCGCGAGGGTCATCGTCTCCGCGCGCACGTCGACATCAATCCCCGCGCGGGTCAGCGCGTCGGTCACCGCGTCGCGGGTGAGGTCGCGCCAGGCGGTCAGGTTGTTGACCAGTTTCTTTCGTCGCATCCGAAACGACGCGCTGATCAGATCGAGCACGGCCTCGCGCGGGGAGGTGAGGCCGGGGTCGCGCGGGTCGAGCACCACCACTGCGCTGCGCACTTTCGGCGGCGGATAGAACGACCGCGGATCGAGCGTCATGATCGTCTTCGCACTTGCGAACGCATCGACGTACAACGTCAGAAAGCCGTACGCCTCCGTGCCCGGCTTCGCCACCACCCGATCCGCCACTTCCTTCTGCAGCATGAACACGGCGCGGCGGCAGTTCGGGTCCGCGATCATCCGCCGCAGAATCGGCGTGCCGAC
Source organism: Acidobacteriota bacterium (assembly GCA_030857085.1). Lineage (GTDB taxonomy): Bacteria > Acidobacteriota > Thermoanaerobaculia > Gp7-AA8 > Gp7-AA8 > QHVT01. The sequence continues at coordinate 8,879 of JALYOB010000125.1, forward strand.
GTTGTACGGAAGGTTGCCCACCGCGCGGAACGGAACCTCCGGCAATGGCGCCTCGACCGCGTCTTCGTTGCGCAATTCGAGGCGCTCGCCGAACTTTGCCCGCAGGCGCGCGCCGAGGTCGGGATCGATTTCGATGGCCACGACGCGGTTGCCGAGGGCGATCAGTTTCTCGGTGAGCACCCCTTCGCCGGGGCCGACCTCCACGATCACCTCATCGGCCAGCGGCTCGACCGCCGCGACGATCTTTTCGACCGCGCCGCGATTGCGCAGAAAGTTCTGTCCCCATTTCTTCTTCGGCCGCACGGCGTGCAGTTTAGACTCTCCGGCGGAAACGCGATGAACCCTCAAACCGCTCACGAAACCATCTCCCGTCTCCGCACTGAAATCGGCCGCGCCGTGGTCGGACAGCAGGCAGTCCTCAACCGTCTCGTCATCGCCATCCTCGTGCGCGGTCACGTGCTCATCGAAGGATTGCCCGGCCTCGCGAAAACGCTGCTCGTGAAGACGCTCGCCGGTGCGGTCGACGCCTCGTTCAAGCGCATCCAGTTCACGCCCGATCTGCTTCCCGCCGACATCACCGGCACCCAGATCTTCGATCCCGCCGGCCGCACCTTCAACGTCCGCCTCGGGCCGATTTTCGCGAACCTCATCCTCGCCGACGAAATCAATCGCGCTCCGGCGAAAGTGCAAAGCGCGCTGCTCGAAGCAATGCAGGAGCGGCAGGTCACGATCGGCGATCGCTCGCACGCGCTGCCCGATCCGTTCCTCGTGATCGCCACACAGAATCCGATCGAACATGAGGGGACGTACGCGTTGCCCGAGGCGCAGGTCGACCGGTTCATCATGAAGTTGAATGTGGAGTATCCGGCCGCGGAAGAAGAGCTGCGCATGCTCGGCATGTACC
>JALYOB010000012.1 GCA_030857085.1 Acidobacteriota bacterium
GGGAGAAGGGCTACCTGCCGCGCAACGTGCCGCCCCGTCTCTCCCCTCGCCCCGCTTGCGGGGAGAGGGTGGCCCGGAGCGGAGCGCAGGGCCGGGTGAGGGGACGGGCCTCGCAGCGAAACGCCCCTCATCCTGTCGGGCACCTTGTGCGACCGCCGGTTCATCCGCTCGTCAAAATGCATCGTGCTCCAGCAGAAAGACCTTGTGCCACGAGGCGTCCGCGAGGCGGCGTCCGAGGAGCGCGTCCCACGGCAGCGACAACGCGGTGGCCGCGAAGATCGCCGCGCGGGCGGCGAGCCGCGGCATCGTGCGATACCGCGGCAGGATTTTCTGCTTGAAGGGAGCGGGATCGACGCCCGTGATTCCGGCAACACGCAGCCCCGCCGCGCGAAACGCAGCCACGTACTCCGCCGCCGTCCGGGCGCGGAACACGTGCGTGTCGCAGGCGGCGTTCGGCCGCGACGGCGCCGCTTCGAGCAGCACCGCCCGTCCGCCGGACGCGAGATGCCGCGCTACATTCTTTGCGGCGCGCGCAAACTCCGCGTCATCGAGGATGTGCTGCAACACGGTCACCGTCAGCACGAGATCGAACGTGCGTCCGAGATCGAGCGTGCGCAGATCGGCGACGCGATAGTCGATCTCGCGGCCCGCGCTGCGCCTGCGCGCTTCATCGATCATCGACTGCGCGACGTCGACGCCGGTCACGCGTGCGCCGCGGCGCTCGAGCCGGCGCGACCAGCGTCCGATGCCGCATCCGAGGTCGAGCACTTCCGTTCCCGGCGCGACGCGGAGATGCGGCGCGAGCGCGAGCTCCTGCGTCAGCTGAATGTAGCCGTTGTAGAACGACGGCATGCCGTACGAACAGACCGCACGCAGTCCGGCTCCGCGACCGGCGAAGTCGCGCCCCCGCTGATCCCAATACTCGGCGAGCGGCGTCACGATGCGAGCTCGAGCGCCTCCGGACGTTCCGCTTTGCGCGATGCGGCGGGAAGCAACGCCTGCAGACGCGCCTCGACCGACTGCGCGTCCGGCGCCTCCTGCCCCAGCGCGCGCAGCACCGGCGCGGCACACGCAATCCAGAGCAGCGAGCGAACGCGCGACGGCAGATGCGCATGCCGTGATTCGAGCTCCGCGAGCCGCTCGGCGAACAACTCTTCGACCGTCGCGATCACCGCGCGCAGCACGGGATCGAACGGCAGAATGGTCGACGGCTGCTGCCAACGCACCGCCGTCCCGGCGATCGACTGCAGCGTGTAGCGCGTCTGCGGCACGAGCGCCGGATCGTTTGCCATCGCGGCGCCGGTGAACGGAATCACGTACGGATACATGCCGACCTCGCAGCCCGCTTCGATCCAGCGAAATGCCTTGCCGATGGTGAGCGTGAGATCCGCCAGCGTCGCGTGCGGCGAGGTGAGGATGATGTCGAGAAACGGAGTGACGCCGTTCACGAGCGCGGCGTTCAGCGCGGGCTCGATGGCGGGCTCGATGCGGCTCTTGTTGAATTCTTTCAGCACCGCGGGCGAGAAACTTTCGATGCCGAAGCCGAGCACGCGGAATCCGGCCGCACGCATGGCGGCGATCCGTTCCGGCGTCATCGCATCGACGCGGTTCGTGCTGATGAACTGCAGCGCTCGCGGCAACTCTCCACGATCTTTCGCCGCGACGATCGCCTCGGTCAGCGGCAGGATGCGGCGATCGGTCGGGAAGACGAAGATGTCGTCCTGGAAAATGATCGTGCGTACGCCAGGATGCGCGGCCACGATGCGGCGCATCATCGTCACGCAGTCGTCCGCTTCGAGCCGGGCGATGCGGGCGGTGCTGTCCTGCGCGGCGTTCAGAAAGTTCGTCGACGAACAGAACGTGCAGCGCATCGGGCAGTAGTTGAGCGTGATCAGCCGCACCGAACGGATCTCGGCGAGGCGCGCCTCGCGATCCGCTTTCATCGGCAGACTGCCGACCGCGTACGCTTCTTCGAGGCGCTGCCAGTAACGCTCGTACGGCATCTCGTCGTATGGCGTGCTGAAGATCGCGTCGCGCAGTTCGCCCGCGTCGAGCGCACGCTGCGGGATGCGGGCAAGCGTGCCGTCTCCGGCGAGACGGGCGGTGCCGGCGATCCCATCGAGCGGCTCGCCCGCGCGGAGGCGGCCTGCGAGCTCGACCAGCGGACGCTCCCCTTCGCCGAGGACGACCATGTCGATCGGCGCGAGCGCAAAGATCGTTTCGGGAGCGAACGTCGCTTCCATTCCGCCGGCCACGAGCACCGCCCGCGGCGCGGCCGTGCGCGCCTGATGCGCGAGCGCGAGGTCGAACCGGAGGGTCATGCCGGTGGTCGAGAAGCCGATCACCGACCACTCCCGCGAGCGGAGTTTCGCCGCGAACGCCTCCTCGGGCGTCACGTCATCGACGCAATTCGGATCGAAGACTTCGGCCTCGACGCCGTGCTTCCTGAGAACGCCCGCCAGCCGCCACACGCCGAGCGGCGGCGCGAGAAAGGTGTACTCGCCGCAGTGCGGGTCGTAGGGGCCGACAAGAAGAACGGCGATGTTTTGGGGGTCGGCCGGGCGCCGCATGCGGCCCGCTCTTGCAAACTACGTGGCAGGCGGCGAGCTCGGGCTGAACTGTTCGCGAAACTCCCGCGCCAGCGACTCCTCGTCCTGGAAATGATCGCGATAGACGCGGCGCCCGAAGTAGCGCAACGCCAGCCAGTTCGCGAAGCCGATCGTCACCGGCACGATGTGCAGCAACTGGTAGAGGTAGAAGATCGGCACCGACGGAATGAGGTGCCGCCGCTCCCCCCGCACGACGAACGCGAGCAGCCCCGCCGTCAGCAGCGTGTACTTCAGATAGGCGAGCACAAAGTAGGCGGGATCGGTCCAGCGCGTATTCGGAATGAGATCGAGCGCGAGCAGATCATCGAGCCCGTTCGCCACACCCGTCGCCGAAAGAGCGAGCGCGACGAGCTTCAGCGGATGCAGCGCCAGCGCGCAGATGCCCATGTAAAAAACGTAGTGATAGACGAAGAACGGGCGCGAGCCGGCGATGCGGCGAATGTCGTCAAAGCTGTCCTGATAAACGCGCAGCAGGCCAAAGTACCAGCCGACGCGCTGCGAAAACCAGCCGTGCAGCGTTCGCTTGCCGCTCGTGTCGACCACCAGCGTTTCGTCGTAGTAGATCTGCTCGCCGTGCCCCAGGAGCAGCAGCGCATTGCGCAGATCTTCCGCGTAGACCGAAAGGCGATGCCGCTCGAACACATGCTCGAGCGCGTCGCGGCGATAGAACGCCACGCCCGAAGTGATGCTGCGGTCCGCGAGACTCTTCCGGCCGACCGCGAACGTCAGCGCGAACTCGAGCGCCTGCAGCCGCGCGAGCCAGCCGTCCTGCCGCACTTCGATCCGCGGGCACATCGCCGCGCAGCCGCTGCGCTGAAAGAGAAACAGCGACCGTTCGAGATCCGAAATCTCCGTGCGCGATCGGTCGCGGATGTGCACGTCGGGATCGAGGATGCCGACGGTCGCGATCTCCGGCGGCAGATGCCGCAGCAGTTCCTTCAGCGCACCCGGCTTCTTCCGATTCACGGTGCTGCGAATGCAGCGCACGCCCGCCTGGCGCAGCAGCGTGTACGTGAGATCGGTCGACGCATCGTCGATGACCCAGAGATGGTCGCGATACGGCTCGATCGATTCGAGAAAAGGGTCGAGCTCCTCCTCGAGGTTGTGCACCGAGACGATGAGCGCCCACGGCTTCAGATGCAATTTCATCTGCCGCGGCGTGAACGCGCCGATATCGAGCGGAATCGAGGTGCCGCTGTCGCTGCCGATGAGATTCGCGGCGTGCAGCCGCACGAGGATGTCCAGCAGATCGACGAAGACGAGCAGACTGACGGCGATCCACACCACGAGGTCGAACGCCGACGCCGGCTGCGCAGGCGCGAGCCGCGAAGCGCGATAGAGAAGGAAGAGAACAACCGCGAGGAGCACGCCGACGCCGGCGATCGTGCGCCTCACGACTCCCCTCCCCAGCGCTCGAAAAAGTTGCGCATCAGCTGCTCGCGCCGTTCCGCGTCGACGATGCCGAGGAGCACCGCCGCCTGCGGAATCCGCAGCTCCGGCATCACGATCGTCCCAGGCGCGAGAGCGGTGTTGTTGCCGATGCGCACGCCGTCGCCGATGAGCGCGCCGAGGTAGGTGCGTCCGGTGAGCACACCTCCGGCGCGCGTGCGGATCGAGATTTCTTTTCCGGCGGTGAGATGCGTGTTCGCCGCGGCGACGAACGCGGAGAGCAGCACGTGCGCTCCGATGATGCTGTCGTTGAAGACGATGGAGTGACCGAGCGCGGTGCCCGGCCCCACCAGCACCGTCCGCGCGAGATCGGAATGCGCGCCGATCAGACAGTCGTCGCCCACGAGGATCTCGTCGCGCAGCAGCGCACCCGCGCGAATCACCGAGCGTGCGCCGAGAATCAACCGGCAGCTCTCGTGGACGATCGCCCCCGCTTCGATGATGCTGCCCTCGCCCATCGAGATCACGTCGCCGCGGACGATCGCGGCAGGATCGATCGTGCCGTGCATCGCCCGCGGAGCGGCATCGACGTACTGCTGCAGTCGCGGATAAAAATCGCCCAATGACGCGAGATCGTGCGGCAGCAGATCGCGCAATGCCGCATCGGTGACCGACGGCCACAGCCCGCGCAGCACCGACTCGAGTTCCGCTTCCGCGCTCAACCCTTGCTCCCTGCGCGCGCCTCGTGCTCGAGAACGCCCGCGTGACACGCGATCTGCGCGAGCAACTCCTCGCGCGTCACGGCGATGCCGGTCATCAGCTCGTCATGCACTTCGCGAAAGATGGTGTCGCGATCGCGATCGCTCTCTCCCCAGTTGATCGGATGCAGCAGCAGCTGCAGCCGCGGCGGAAACTCCCCCCGCTCGAACATCGACCAGCCGCTGTTCCGCCACGCGCGGCAGGAGTCGGACACGTACGCAGCATCGCGCGTGAAGCGCTCGTCGTAGGCGTTGAGAAAGTCGCTGCTGCCGCGAAAAGGATCGTCGCCATGCAGCGCCGGTTGATGCATCGCCATCGAGGTCACCGGCTGCCCTGCGAGCTCGCTTAGGAACGCCGCCTGCGCGCGCAGCAAACGCGTCCACTCCTCGCGTGCAAACGGCAGGAACGAGCGCACGTCGTAGTGCAGCCCGACCTCATGTCCGAGCGCGACCAGCCTCCGCGCAAACCCGGCGTGCTCCGGCGCGAGAAGGTTGTAGTACGCGCTGCCGGTGAGTAGAAAGTACGTCGCACGGACGCCGCGCTCCGCCTCCTGCTCGGCCAGCCGCAGCGCAGCCGCGGGCGAATAGTCGACGTCGTGACGCAGGATGCAGAACGGACCTTCGGGCTCCCCGTCGCGCACGTCTGCGAAGCGGACGATGCGATGCGTCGCGGAGATCCGCGCGAGCAGCGTCCAGTACGTCGCGTAGTCGAACGAGTCCAGCATCCGCACAAAAGAATACGGGAGAGCGGCGGCTGCATCGCCACACGGCTTATGATGACGTCCCATGCTCGCGCCGGAAATCATCATCGAATCGATCCTCGAAGCCTACGTGCAGGTCGATGCGGACATGCACATCCGCTTCATGAACGCGAACGCCGAACGGCTGCTGCGGCGCTCCCGCGCAGACGTGATCGGCCGCCCGTTCGGCGAGGCAGTGCAGGACGCGACGCGCGCCCACCAGTGGCCCGACCTCGTCGAGGCGGTCAAAGGCGATCGGCGCATCGACCTCGCCGTCTTCTACCCGACGCAATACGTCTGGCACGAGGTGAAGGTCGTCCCCACCGGCCGCGGCGGCGCGGGGCTGTTCATGCGCGACGTCACCGACCGGCAGTGGCTCATTCGCCGCGAGGCCGAACGCGTCTACCTCCGCAACGTGTTCGAGTCCGCACCGGTCGCGATCACGATCATGCGCGGCCCGAAACACGTGGTCGAATACATCAACGCGTTCGGCCGGCAGCTCGTCGGCGGCCGCAGCCTCGAAGGAAAGCCGATCCGCGAGGCGCTGTCAGAGATCCAGGAAACGGAGATCTTCGACATCATCGATCGCGTGTACCGCGAAGGCAGCGAGTTCCACGCCCGCGACCTGCACGTCCGCTTCGACCGCAACGGCGACGGCATCGCCGAGGACGGCTGGTTCGACGTCAGCTACCAGCCAGCACGCGATTTCGACGGCAAGGTCTCGGGCGTGGTGAGCCTGAGCATCGACGTCAGCGACCGCGTGCGCGGCGATCAGAAGTAGCCGCTGGTAGGGAAAACCGCCAGCGTGTCACTCCTTCTGTGAGGGATCCCCACAGGAGGAAGGACATGGCGATCGACGATCCGGTCACCCGGCCGCTGAAGGCATACGCGTTCGATCCGAGCGCAGGCAAGCTCCTCGGCAACGAGATGTCGATGGCGGTCCGCTATCAGGAGCTCACGCCCGGACCGGTGGTGCGCGATTACGCCCGCGACAGCATCGCCGTGATCGACTACGACGGCGCGAACGGCCGCTATTACAAGCCGGTCGATCTCGACGACAGCCGCATTCTCATCCGCGGCGGGATCAGTCCGTCCGAGGCGGATCCGCAGTTCCATCAGCAGATGGTCTATGCGGTCGTCACCGAAACGATCGAGCACTTCGAAAAAGCCCTCGGCCGCCGCATTCACTGGCGGCGCGGCCTCAATGAAGGAGATGCCGAGGCGGCGAAACGCGACAGCATTTACACACTGAACCTTTATCCGCACGCGTTCGTCGGACAGAACGCCTTCTACAGCCCACGAGCGCACGGGATTCTCTTCGGCTATTTCCGCGCGACGCCGAACAATGCCGGCCGCAACATCCCCGGACAGACGGTCTTTACCTGTCTGTCTCACGACGTGGTGGTGCACGAAACGACGCACGCCATTGTGGACGGCATCCGCCCGTTCTTCAGCGAACAGACCAATCCCGACGTCGCTGCATTTCACGAGGCATTCGCCGATCTCGCCGCATTGTTCCGCCATTTCACCCATTACGAGGTGCTGCTCGACACCATCGAGCGGACCGGCGGTCGTCTCTATCAGTACCAGTTGAAGCCCGACGCCGAAACGAGCGGCTATGACGATTACGCAGATGCGAATGCAGAGGAAAAGAAAGGTCCGCTGCTCAGTGCGCAATTGAGCATGCGCAATCCGCTGATCGAGCTTGCACAGCAATTCGGCGAGGCCACCGGACGGAATCGCGCCTTACGCTCCGCTCTCGGCACCAAACCCAATGCGGACGACATCAACAAATACACAGAGCCGCATCGCCGCGGTTCGATTCTGGTCGCTGCAGTGTTCGACGCCTATTTCGCGATTTACCTCAAACGCACGGCCGATCTCTGGCGCATTTTCCGGGCGGGCGGCGGCAGTGCGAATCCGGTCGACATTCCTCGTCCGCTCGCGGCACGCCTGTGCGATGAAGCGAAGCGTCTGGCGGATCTCTTTTTCACGATCTGCGTTCGCGCACTCGATTACACGCCGCCGGTGGACATTACCTTCGGCTCGTATCTCCGCTCCGTCCTCACGGCCGACTTCGACCTCCATCCTGAAGACGACGCCGGGTTTCGCGATGCGCTGCTGCAATCGTTCCGGTTGCGGGGCATTTTCCCGGAAGGGGCGGATTTCTTCAGTGAAGGCGCGGCGTGCTGGCCGCGCGCGTCATCCACTCTGCCGCCGGTCACCGGCCTCGAATTCGGCGACCCGAACGGATTGACCACCAAAGAGCAGAAAGACCAGGCGGGAACAGTCCTGCGTGATTACGTGACGAAGAACGCGGCGGCACTCGGCTTTCAGGCGGGCGCGCCGATTTACGTGCCGTCATTTCATCCCGTCTTTCGCGTCAATCCCGACGGCAGTTTGCGGACCGACATGGTCGTGCAGGCGATTCAGAGCCAGGAGAAACTCTTCCATGAAAATGCGCCGCAATTCGGCAAATTCGCCGTACGCGGCGGCGCGGCGCTCATCATCCGCAAGCAGGTCGCAGGCGAACAGGGAGCGACGTCCAATGAATCGCCGGTTCGCTATGTCATTGCGCGGCATCTGAACGACGGACGCGCCATGCGGCAGCGCAATTTCGGCGAACGCCTCCGCGTCCGCGATCGCGCTGCGAGCGCCAATCGCTTCGCAATCGATTTCGCAATGATCCATGGAGGAATCTGAAATGGCGACCGTCAGGAAAACGGCCAGAAGGCTGACTCATCGCGCCGGCGAAGATGGCAACGAACTGCGCATCCGGATGTACCGCGTCGGATTCGGCGACTTTTTCCTCATGACCGTCCCCAGTGACGACGGGCCGCAACACATCCTCATCGACTGCGGCGTCACCAACGGCAGAACGGGCAAAGGGGACATCGGCACGATCAAGGCGGCGGTCGAGCACATGGCCGAAGTGACGGGGAAAAAGCTCGCCCTGATCATTGTGAGCCATCGCCATCAGGACCACATCATCGGCTTCAGCCGCTCGGCCGAAACCTTCAAAGACTTTCAGGTGGACGCGATCTGGATGTCCGCCTGGGAAACCGAATACGACCCGAACGAGAAGAAAGAGAAGAAGAAATCGAAGATCGCGGAACTGCAGGACGAATTGACCAATCTGGCCATGGGCATTCAGCAGCACCTCGCCATGGGCGGCAAGGACGAGCCGGAGCGCGACGAGATTCTGGCGATGGTGGAGAACGCGACCGGCATTGCACACGACGACTTCGCGGCCACCGGCGGCGAGGAGAAGAAGAAGGGAAAGGGAGGAGGAACGAACGCCGCCTCGCTCGAGTTTCTCAAGAACGGTCTCGGCGTCGAGCCTCAATACCTGGCCAAAGGCGACAAGCCGAAATTACCCGCCGCCCTGAAAGCAGCCGGCCTCACCGCAGAAATCCTCGGCCCGCCGCCGGTGGAAGAAGAGAGCTTCGATTTCATGAAGCTGATGGATCTCGCCAAACACACCGGCCAATACCTCGGCGAAACCGGCAATGGCGGCACAAAGAAGTTTCTGCCGTTCGGCGATTCGTCTGTCGGCGCTGCAAGCGACTACGGAAAGGGAGAGCAGGACTACAAACGCGCATTTCGCGAGTTCGGGCGCTTCGACAGCGAAGCACCGGAAAAACTGCTCGAGGAAGTGGTTCGCAAATCGCAGCCGGACATGCTCTTCACAGCCGCCAAGACGCTGGACGATTTCCTCAACAATCAGAGCCTGGTGGTTCTCTTCACCTTCCGCGGCAAAAAGCTGCTGTTTGCGGGCGACGCGCAAGGCGGCAATTGGGAGTACTGGATGTTCGGCGGCGCGCCCAATAAATCGCCGTCGCTCGACGACCTCCACCAGGAGAGCAGAACCATTCTCGGAAATCTCGACTTTTACAAAGTGGGCCACCACGGCAGCACGAACGCCACGCCGATCGCTGCGGTGGAAGCGATGGGCGGCAAATTCTTTTCCATGTGCTCGACACAGGCGGACAGCTTCGGATCGATCAAGAACGAGAGCGAAGTGCCGCGCATCCCGCTCATTGAGGCATTGTCGAAGAAGAGCAAGCTCGTTCGCAGCGACCACATCCCGGTCACTGTGGAAGGAAGCGAAGTCCCCGCGGTCGAAGACGCACCTGCACGGTTGCCGAAGCCGGTGCGGGGGAGGATCGAGCAGGGCTCGATTTACATCGATTACTTCCCCGAATCGGCGTGAGGCTTCAGAACATCCCGTTGCCATTCGCCGATTCGGCAGGCACGCGCTGGAGCACGTCCCAATGCTCGACGACCTTCCCGTCGTCGTCGACGCGGAAAATGTCGATGCCCGCCCAGTCGGCGTCACCCGGCCACGCCTGGCGGCAGTGCAGCACGACATAGTTCGCTTCCGCAATGACGCGCACGAACTCGACGCGCTTGCCCGGATATTCGGCGGCCATGCGGGTGAAGTAGTCGATGAACGCTTCCTTCCCGTCGCCGACGGCCGGATTGTGCTGAATGTACTCGCCGCCGGCGTACTGCTCCATCGCCTCGCGCGGCCTGCACTGATTGAACATGAGGTCGTAAAACGCCGTCACGTTGCGCTTGTTTCGTTCGAGATCGCCCACAATCAGTTCCCCCGCGCGAACGTTACACCGATGGAGTTCGCGCGGGGGATTGACCGTTCATCGTACCGGCCCCGCGTTTGCGCTTGCAGCAATCTGGTGACGACCAGACCTTTTGCGCGATGCGCAAAGCAGCGCATGCTCGGCGAACGCTGCAGTGACTCATTGCTGCGCGGCAGTTACACTCCCCCTCCATGTCGAACCACTACTACGATCCCGCTCACCTCGGTGCATTCGGCGACATCGCCGAAGGTGCGCCCGAGCTCGCAAAGAAATTCTTCGATTACTACGGCGCCGTCTTCGCCGCCGGCGCGCTGACCGAACGCGAGAAGGCGCTCATCGCGCTGGCGGTCGCGCACACGGTGCAGTGCCCGTACTGCATCGACGCCTACACGACCACCAGCCTCGAGAAAGGGGCCGACCTCGAACAGATGACCGAAGCGGTGCATGTGGCTTGTGCAATCCGCGGGGGGTCGGCGCTTGTTCACGGGATGCAGATGCAATCGCACGCGAAGAAGGCGGGGATGTGACGGCGGGAATCGCGACGCAGTCGCTGCGCTCGCGGCAGTTGCCGCTGGCCAGCCCGGAGGAACAGTTACGTCAGCTCGAGACGATCGTGGCGCAGGGCGATGATCTCGATTTCGATCGCGCGATCGCCGCGGCCGGATTCGATGGCCTGCGCCCCGCGACGCTCGAGATTTTCCAGATCAATCTGGGGAAGCTGTGCAACATGACCTGCCGGCATTGTCATGTCGATGCCGGTCCCGATCGCACCGACGCGATGATGTCGCGCGCGACGGTGGAAGCGTGTCTGCGCGCGCTCGAGACGACGCCCGCGCATACGGTCGATCTGACCGGCGGCGCGCCGGAGCTGCATCCCGATTTCAAAGATCTCGTCGATGCAGCGGTCTCGCGCGGGAAGCATGTCATCGATCGCTGCAATCTCTCCGTGCTGCTCCTGCCCCGCAATCGGGGGCTGGCGGAATGGCTCGGCGAGCGGGGCGTGGAAATCGTCGCGTCGCTGCCGCACTATCGCCGCCGCAATACGGACGCGCAACGCGGCGACGGTGCGTTCCAGAAGTCGATCGATGCTTTACGTCTGCTCAATGAAGCAGGCTACGGGCTCGGCGATCCGAAGCGCCGCCTGACCCTCATGAGCAATCCCGCAGGTGCGTTTCTCGCCGCCAGTCAGCGGACGATGGAAGCGGAATGGAAGGACGCGCTGCTGCGCGATTTCGGGATCCGTTTCGATCGCCTGTTCGCATTGAACAACATGCCCATTTCGCGCTTTCTCGAATGGCTGGTGGATACGGGAAATCTCGATACGTATGTCGCAAAGCTGTCGAAGAGCTTCAATCCCGCGGCAATTGCGGGGCTGATGTGCCGCAATACGATTTCGATCTCGTGGGACGGTCGTCTGTTCGATTGCGACTTCAATCAGATGCTCGATCTCGATGCGCAACCGAACGGCGCCTCGATGCGCATCGAGGATTTCGATTACGCATCGTGGCAGTCGCGCAGCGTGGTCACGCGGCGGCATTGCTTCGGCTGCACCGCCGGCGCGGGCTCGTCCTGCGGCGGGGCGACGGCGTAGGCGTTAATTCGGCGTGACGAGCGTGACGTATTGCGTCGCGTTCGCCGTCACGCTCACGAACGCCCAGATCTTGTCGCCGGGCCGGGGAGAAGTGATGCGAACGTTGACGCGCGGCACTCGCCGGATTTCGGGGAATGCGTCGGCGAGCGAGAGCACCGCGGCGTAACGCGGCACTCCTTCGAACGGCAGGACCGTCGACGCCAGAAGACGTTCATCGATCCCATAGATGTCGACGTGGATCGGATCGCCGCTGACGGAGCCTTCGGGCAGTCCGTAGATGCGGAGCGCAGTCCGGTAGTCGGCGCTCGTCGGCACGTTGATGAGACTCACCTCGTGCACGAATTCGCGTTCGCGCACGACCGGGATTTTGGTGCCCCACGACGATTGCGGATCGTTGTCGTTGAAGAGGCGCAGATCGAATTGAACGGCGTCGGAGCCGCCGGGGTGCATGAACAGCAGCAGCCCCGGATGGCCGACGCCGATCGGCAGGAATACGGTACGGTGCGTCGGGTACACCGCGTCGGAAATCGCGAGCGGCGAAACGTTCACGGGCTGATCGGAGTTGTTGCGATGCCACAGCTCGGTGGACCAGAGGCTGCCGTACGCCCCCGGCTGGCGGCCGACGCTGATCGGAACGAGGATGCGCTCTGCTGTAGGCGGTGCTTGTGCCGCAGCAACAGTGGAAATGGCGAAGGCCATTGCGAATGCGGTGAGTTGCACGAAGGAAACTGCGCGAGGCGATCTGGTCATGGTCACCATCCGATCTGCGCCGGCGAATGTGTGCAGAGCGTGGCCGGCAGCCCTTCTGCCATCATGCACGAGACGCGCTGAAAGTCACAGCCTGCGCCGGGATAGTCGCAATTCGCATTGCGCATCGCCGGTGTCGTCAGCTGATTCCTCGGCCCGCTGTTCCCCACGCAGTAGTCGCAGGTATTGCAGCCCGTATTCGATGGCGCATCAAAGTATTCGTCACAGGCCCAGAAGATATGGCCGGTCTCGTGCGTCAGGACACGCCCCAGATTCGACGGCCCCCACCCCGCCGTGTTCCACATCAGCATTGTGAACGGGCCGTCGTACATCGCAAACCCGCGGTATCCATCAGAAAAAACGGTCGGAGCGGGAGATGGGTTGTAGATGAGGTAAACACTGAAGGAGCGGTCGAACGGCCCGTACGTGGCGTCCGCTTTGCGCGCACGATTGAAGGCCTCGTTTTGCGCGAAAACGTTCTGGTTCGTAAGCGGAGACGCGCCGTAGCCGTGATACGCAAGCGCGTCGTTGACGAACAGGTAATCGTCGGGGCGCGGGTGTGTAATCGGCTCGTACTTTGTCGAGATCGGCACATAACGGCGGAGATAACGTGAAAACGGATCCGACACCGCTACCCGGAAGCTGAGCGTTACTCCGCGAGCCGCCGCCTCATTCGCCCAGAACGTGAACGCGCCGTTCACCTGGTCGCGAGCAATTCCATAGTCGGTGCTCGTCCAGGTGTACAGATTGGGATCGATACTGCCGTCGCTGTCGAGGCAGAACAGTTGGACAGTGATGCGTCCGCGCATGTCTGGGTTCTGGAACGGCTGATTGAACCAGTAATTCGGTGCGACGCGCAGACGGTCTCGCGCGCCCTGCGGCAACGGCAGGTGATCCGCAAGCTCGCGCGCACCGTCGCCGGCGGTGTCGGGCGCGGCGACGCTTTTCATGCGGCCGCGGTCCGGGCGATCGACCACACAACCAGTCAGGGGAGCGCCGTGTACAGCGAGTCCCGCCTCGACCGTGTCTTCATATTCACCCCGCACGACGCGGTTGAAGAAGCCGAGCGCCGCGCGGGCATCTTCGCTCTGCGTCGCGGTGTCGGGACGGGCAACGGCTTCATAGGTGACGCCGCGGACGCCGCGCACGGCACGAAGCTTCGCAGCGGCCGCACGCGGAACCCAGCCGAGGAGGACACGTTCTGCTTCGATCGCAACGGCGCCGTGGGCTGCTTTGACAGCGTCGAGCACCGCAAAGTAATCATCACGGCTGATCGCGTCGTCGAGAAGAATGGCCGTGTAGCCATTCTTCCAGGCAACCGCTTGCCTGCAAGCGTCCGTCTTGCACGCGGCCGACGCAGGTGCGACGTACGCGACGAAGGAGAGGAACAACGCAACTATCGCTTGTTTCATGAATCCCTTTCACGCGCCGGCGGAACCTCATCTCCGCCGCAGTGGCCGCAATCCGGAATGCAGGCCAGACGGAAGTTTATCACCGCGTCGGCAGGAGGCGCGTCGTCGTACCATCGCGCCGCAGAGCGCAGCGTGCGTGCGCCTAACGGCCTGTCGCGCTGTTCTTTGGAATCCGCGCGAATTCGGCTTCCGTGAGCGGCAACATGCGCAATGCGACCCATGCTTCGCGTGGCGCGAGATTGCCCGCCGTCGCGGCATCCGATCCATAGAGGATGCGTTCCACACCCACCTGACGGATGCGCGCGGCCATGCGGGCGAATTGGTCGGCGGGCATGTCCGGCCGGGCAATGCCGGAGACGTCGAACCAGAGTCTGCGCGTCTGCGGGTCGCGCCGCGCCACCGCCTCGGCGAGCGCGTTCATCGCCTCGTCCCCCGGCGGGTCGTCGTAGCCGGGGCCGGAGCCGGCGAGATGCGCGATCTGCACCGGAATGTCGGACGCGAGCGGCAGCAGCTGTTCGAGAAAAATGCGCGCCTGCGCCGCGCCATATGGCCGCTTGCGCGAGATGCTCGCGCGCATGTGCACCGCAATGGCCATGCGATGTTCATTGGCCGCGCGGAACACGCGCTTCAATTGCTCGACGTGTTCCGGATTGTCGAGCTGCACGTCCGAATTGCCGAAATGCATCTTGATCCCGTGATGCAGATTCGGATCGGCGGCACAACGCGCAAGCTCGTCCAGCGCATAAGGCTTCAGTGGATTGAAGCTGCAGAACGCACGCAGACGCCCCTTCGACTGTGCGGCCTGCGCGCCGGTCCAGTCGTTCTCCGCACGCACCTTCGCATACTCGTCCGGCACATGGCGCGACGGGCTGCCGTACATGTACGCAACCGAGAGCACAGTCGCGTTCTGAATGCCCGCGGCATCGAGCATCGCCATCAGCTCTTCCCCCGAGATCGCCCGGAACGGTTTCGCCTCCGTCGTCAGCATCGCGGCGACCGCGGGACTGAAGAGGTGCTGATGATGATCCGTGACCGGCACTGCCGCCGGCTTCGTCGCGGTCACGGTTGCGGAACAGGCAACGAACATCGAGAGAAGCAGCGGTGCAAAGGAACGGAGACCATTGGCCATGTGCGCCAGTACGCGTGCCGGCGATCGAGGTTTCAGCGCGCGTGGAGAGCGTATTGCGTGCGACGACGCGCATGACCACGGAACGGGAGAAGATGCTGGGCGGCGCGATGTACGACCCGCTCGATCCGGAGCTCGTCGCCGGACGCGAGCGGGCGCGCGATCTCTGTCAGGCGCTCAACGCTACGCGCGAATCCGAACAGGACGAGCGTCGCCGCATTCTTCGTGAGCTGTTCGGCGCGGGCGGCGATAGCGTCTGGATGCAGCCGCCGTTCTACTGCGACTACGGGACGAACATCGAGCTCGGCGAGCGGGTCTTCTTCAACTTCAACTGCGTCGTGCTCGACGTCTGCCGCATCCGCATCGGCGACTTCACGCTTTTCGGTCCGGCAGTGCAGATCTACACG
Organism: Acidobacteriota bacterium; assembly: GCA_030857085.1. GTDB lineage: Bacteria > Acidobacteriota > Thermoanaerobaculia > Gp7-AA8 > Gp7-AA8 > QHVT01. The sequence goes on from JALYOB010000012.1 coordinate 15,381, forward strand.
CCGATGCATCCATTCAACGCGGCGCAACGGCGCAACGAAGAATTCGGCAAGCCGGTCGACATCGGATCGGACGTCTGGGTCGGCGGCGGCGCGATCATTCTTCCCGGCGTTCGCATCGGCTCGCGGAGCGTGATCGGCGCGGGCAGCGTCGTCACGCGAGACATCCCCGATGGCGTATTCGCGGCCGGCAATCCATGCCGCGTGATTCGGGAGATCGCCGGCTGATCGTTCAGCCGATGCGCGTCGAATCCGGCTGATCGTCGCCGTGCTCGTGTGCGAGACAGCTCTTCACGATCGCATGCAGCGCAGGGAGATCGAACGGCTTCGGCAGCACGGCGAAGACGCCGCCGGCAACCACCTCCGCCATCTCCGGCCCGCCGGCCGCGGTGATGACGATGACCGGGATGCGCCGCAACTCGGGCGCGGTCTTTCGAATGCGCAGCACATCCCAGCCGGAGACGTGCGGCATCATCAGGTCGAGCAGCACGAGGTCTTCGTTTCCCTGCCGCATCGCGTCGAGCGCTTCCTGACCATTCTGCGCTTCCGTCAGCGTGTAGCCGTCGCGGCGCAGGGTCGAAACGATGAGCCGGCGAATGCCGGGATCATCATCGACAACGAGGATGCACGGCTGTTCGCGGGGGACGATTTCTCCCATCGCGAGCGACCCGTGCAATGCTCCCGCCTACATGCCGGACGCAACCGTGTCATGAAAATGACGAAATAGGCAGCATTCGTGAAAGGAAAAGCGAGCAGAGGCGACGCCGGATGCATATCTACGATGAAATTCAGGTTTTCGACGGCATAGCCGAACGCACGGGTTTGCAGTTCGATCGCGCGGGCGTGCGCGGACGCAGAGGCGTCTGCCGCAGCGTGACCGAGCTCGGCGCGAAATCGCGCCGGCTGGGCGACGGCTTTTACTACCTCGCTTCCGCGGCATGGCCGCCGGAGATGAACGAGGTCAATCTCAAGCGCGAGTGGGCCACGATCGCGTGACGCATCATCGCGCGACGGCGAACTCTGCACGACAGCCGTCCGCGACCCAGATGCCGTTCGCGTCGTAGCCCCAGTTGCCGTTGAGCACGCAGGTGGTCGCGCCGAGCTGGCGCACCAGCCCCACGCCGTGAGCCGCGTTCGCGCTGCAGACCTTTCGCTCGCCGTCTGCCGACTCGCAGCGAAGGCGCGTCGCGCTCGACGGCACCGCATTCGGCGGCAGTCGATAGCCGCCCAACGCGAACTGCGCGCGGCATCCGCCGCTCACCCAGACGCCGCTCGCGTCGAAGCCCCAGGTGCGCCCCTGCGCACATTCGGTTGCGCTCATCTGGCGGACCAGCGCAACGCCGAACTCCGTCGCCGCCGGACAGCTCTTGCGCGCCTCCCCCTCGGACTCACACGTCAGCGCATGCGCGACCGCGCGAGGCTTGCCGTGCACGAGGAACTCGGCGCGGCAGCCGCGGTCGACCCAGATCAATTCGCGTTCGGCATCGAAGCCCCACGTCTCCCCTTCCACACACGCGCTGCGACTGAGTTGCTTCTCGAACGTCAGGCCGTTCGTGAGGTCCGCAGGACAGACTTCGCGTCCGCCGCTCGACTCGCACCTGATCAGCTTGTCCGGGGCGGCAGCCGTTCCCTTCGGCTTGTAGATCGTGAACATCGCGCGGCAGCCGCGCCTCACCCAGACCACGCCCGGTGAGAGCGTGCCCCAGGTCGTCCCCTCGTGGCACGCCATCTCGCTGACTTCGCTGACGAGTTGCACCACTCCCGACGACGCGACGCGGCACTCGCGATACGCACCGGCGAACGACTCACAAAGCACGGTCTGCGCGCGCGCGGTGGCGGCGCATGACAACAGCAGCGCGAACGTGAGGGCAAATCTGCGCATGAACGGCCTCCGCGGCCGATTCTAGCGCCACAACCCCGTGACGACGTCGATCGTTGCAGTTGGCGGAGTTACGGCGCCAGCGGTCGCAGGAAGACGTCGTCGATCCACACTTCCTGCGGCCCCGGAACGTTGCGCGCCCAGCCGGCCACGACGACGCTCACGCTCTTCGCGGTGTCGTAGACGAACTGCGTGTATTTCGCGCGCTGCCACGTGTTCGCCGCGGTGACGGTGATCGTCTGCGGAGAGTACGGGCGGTAGTTGCCGAGACAGTCGGGCGTGTCGTATTGCACGAGGGCGAGGACTGGTTTGGCGTTGTCGCGCGAGGCCGAACGCACCGCAGCGCCGTATTCGTACATGCCGGGCGCATTCACGTTCACGCACTGCAACTGCTGATACGCCGGACCGCTGTTGATGTCGTCGCGGAGGCGCATCGAGCCGGAGGCGATGCTGTTGTTCGCATCGAGGCTGGACCAGGTCGCGTCGCCGGTGCCGTTCGGGAAGCGATCCTGCCAGCCCCAGTTGCGCAGGTCGAAGTTGAAACTCGGATTGAGCAGCAGATTCGGCTCCGGCGTGGCGACGTGGCCGAGTTGCGTCACCTGCAAGTCGAGTCCGGCGATGCGGACGGAGCCGGTGCGCACGTCGGCACTTCCGTTCGGAGCGATGGTGAGGTACGCGGACGCGGCGTCGGTCTCGATGGTGATCCAGCTCGCATTCGAAAACGCGCTCCATGACGTGCAGGTCGCGGAAGGCGAGCCGGTGACGGCGACGCGCGCGCGATTCAGGCCGCCGTCCGAAACGGGATCGGGCAGCGTCGACGCGAGCGAGAACGCGCACTGCGGACCGGACGAACGGACCGCCCGATGACGCGGCGCGGCATTCGCCGCAACAGTAGCGAGCGAGAGAAGAACGGCAGCGAGAGTGAGGACGCGGGACCGGGAGC
>JALYOB010000126.1 GCA_030857085.1 Acidobacteriota bacterium
ATCGAGTACAGCGCGCGTACAGGCTTGGCCAACCAGCGGCGCGGGCCGTGCCCGCCCGCCGGAGGCCCTTCGGTCGTCTTTCTCGTGTAAAATAACTGTCTTCACATGAAAAAGCTCGTCATCGACATCGAGACCGTCGGCACGCCGTGGGAAGAGCATGACTCCTACGTTCGCGAATACCTCATCAAAGGCATGAGCGAGGCGGAGGCCGAAGAAGAAAAGCGGCGCGGGGCGTTGTCGCCCTTCACGGGCCGCATCGTCACCATCGGCATCGTCAATGCCGAGACCGGACGCTCGTGTGCGATGTACGAAGTGCCGGGGCAGACCGAAGTCATCACGCGGCGCGACGGCAATCGCACCATGATTTCGGGAAGCGAGCGGCAGATCCTCGAGAAATTCTGGGAGTTCCTCGATCGCGACGACCGCTTCATCTCCTTCAACGGACGTCAGTTCGATGGCCCGTTCCTGATGATCCGCTCCGCGATTCACGGACTCGCGCCGAAGCGCGACCTCGTCGGCAATCGCTATCGCTTCCATCCCAACTGCGACCTGCGCGAAGTGCTCAACTTCAACGGCACCATCAACCCGCGCCAGATGCGCTTCAACCTCGACCTCGCGTGCAAAACCTTCGGCATCGTCAGCTCGAAAACCGAAGGAATGGACGGACGGGCGGTGGAGACCTTCTATCGCGCGGGGCGGCATGAAGACATCGCCATCTACTGTCTCGAAGACGTACGCGCCACGTGCGAGCTCTATCTGAAACTCGAAGGAACGCTGCTGCGCTTCGAGCAGGCATTCCGCGAAGCCGAAGAGCGTGCCGCGCGCCGGCGCACCACTGCCGAACAGCTTTCCATTCTGCGCGCTGAGCCCGAGCCGACCTTCATGGAGTCGGTGACGCGGACCTCGCTCACCCTCACTTCCTCGCTCGACGATGTCGTCGCGCCCGATGACGTGGTGGCAACGAGGCATCAGGCCATGGTCCTCGAGAAGCTCGTGCAGGGCGAGCCGCGCGAAGAAGAACTCCCCGAGTTTTAGCCGTTCGTCACGTCGAACCGGCCATTCGTCCCATCCCGTAAACCTCGGCCGGAATGCGCCGTATCGACCTCCGTTCACCACTGAACAAGAGGAGAATCCGTGTATCGACGCCTGATTGCCGTAATGACGTTGCTGCTGTCTGTCACCGCATTTGCGAAGGAGGCGGCCACGCCGCTCGACAGTTTCGTCTCCAGCATCCGCCGCAAGACGCTCCCGAACGGCCTGACCGTGATCGCGCGGGAAACGCCGGGCACCGGCGTCGTCGCCATCAACACCTGGGTCAAGGCGGGCTACTTCAACGAACCCGATGAAGTCGCCGGCATGGCGCACCTGTTCGAGCACATGCTCTTCAAGAGCTCGAAGAACTTCCCGCAGGTCGAGCAGGTCTCGCAGGAAGTCGCCTCCCTCGGCGGCGCGACCAACGCGGGCACGATCTACGACACGACGAACTACTACTTCGTCATGCCGAAGGAAGGCTTCCGCCGCGGACTCGATCTGCAGGTGGACGCGATTGCGAATCCGATCTTCGACGCGGCCGAGCTGAAGAAAGAAGCGGAAGTCGTCATCGAGGAATCGAATCGCAAGCGTGACAACCCGCCGGCCATGGCCGCGGAGCTGATGTACGCAACCGCGTTCACGCAGCACCGGATGAAGCGCTGGCGCATCGGCTCGAACGAAGTGCTGCGCAACGTCAAGCGCGAGAATCTCGCCGCGTTCTTCGAGACGCTTTATCGCCCCGAGAACATGATCCTCGTCGTGGTCGGCGACGTGCCGGCGGAAGAAGTGTTCCGCGGCGCGGAAGCGACGTTCGGCAAGATTGCCAAAGGAAAGCTCGACAAGAAGCGCGGTCCCGTCGAGCCGCAGCAGACCGAGTTCCGCTACGGCCAGTCGTCCGCCGACATCCGTCAGGGCTACACCGAAATCGGCTGGCACACGCCGGGTGTGAACAACCCTGACGAGATCGCGCTCGGCGCGCTCTCCACGATTCTCGGCGGCGGCCGTTCGTCGCGCTTCTTCCGCAACGTCGTCGCGCCGGATGCGGCGAGCACCGCGTACGCGCAGAACAGCACGTTCGGCGACGTCGGCATGTTCGAAGTGCAGGCTTCCTTCGACGAAAAGAATCGCGCGGAAGCGGATCGCCGCCTCATGCGCGAGATCGAGCGCATCAAAGCGAGCGGCCCGACTGCAGCAGAGTTGCAGCTCGCGAAGAACCTCACCGAATCGCAGCTCGTCCTCTCGATGCAGGACGTCCTCGGGCAGGCGGAGGCGATCGGCGGTGCGGAGACGCGCGGCGGCGCGAGCGCCATCGCGGGCGATCTCGCGAAACTGAACGCCCTCACCGCCGACGACATCACCCGCGTCGCGCGCAAGTACCTCACGCTCGAAAACATGACGCTGTACCACTACCGCCCGAAAGGCTCGCCGGAGATGACGCGCGATCAGGCGCTCGCGTTCGTGCGTGAGGCGATCGCAAACGTGCCCGCCACCGCGGCGGCAACCACCGTGACTGCACCGGCCGCACCGCAGCCGGTTCGTGGCGCGCGCGGCCTTCGTGCGCCCGAAGTCTCGAAACTCTCCAATGGCGCAACGCTCATCGTTGAAGAACGCGCCGGTACACCGGTGATCAGCGCGAGCGTTTACTTCCGCGGCGGCCGCAGCTTCGAGAACAGCGCGAACGCGGGCATCACGCGCCTCATGGCTGCGTCGATGCGCCGCGGCACCAGCACGCGCAGCGGCGAAGAAATCGATCGTCAGATCGAGTTCCTCGGCACGCAGATCGGGCTCGACACGCAGCGCGATTACTTCGGCTTCTTCACCGAAGTCGTGTCGCGCAATGTTCGTCCCGCGGTCGCGCTGATGTCGGACATCGTTCTGAATCCGACGTTCGCCGCGAACGGCATCAACGAAGAAAAAGCGCTGCAGAAAGCGGCCATTCGCCGCAACTCCGACTCCGCGCAAGCGCGTCCGGTGCAGCTGCTCTACGAAGCGATGTTTCGCAATCACCCGTACGCGCTGACGGCCGAGGGATACACGACCTCGGTCGATACGCTCGATGTGAATGCGCTGCGTTCGTGGTGGTCGCAGAACGTGACCGCGGACGATGCGGTGGTCGTCCTGGTCGGCGACATTCACGCTGACGATGCAAAGCAGCTCGCCGAAGAGATGTTCAGCAAATTGCCGAAGCGCACCGCGCCGCGCGCGGCGAATGCGATGCCGCTCGTCGCAGCAGGCCGCGCGGACTCGATCGAGTATCGCGAGAAGAAGCAGTCGGCGATCGCGATCGGCTTCCCGGCCGTTCGCTTCTCCGATCCCGACTACGTGCCGCTGCGTCTCCTGCAGACGATCACCTCCGGCATCTCGGGCACGCTCTTCAGCGAACTGCGCGGCAAGCGCTCGCTCGCATACACGGTGTTCAGCAACATCCAGCCGTCGGAGCAGGGCGGCGTCTATCTCGCGTACATGGGCACCGAGGCGGCGAAAGAGGAGCAGGCGCGCACGGGCTTGCTCACCGAGCTGCGGCGTCACGCGCAGGACGCGGTCGACGAGGAGCGTCTCGCACGCGCAAAGTCGACGCTGTCGGGCAACACGCGTCTGCAGCGGCAGACGAATGCTGCTCACGCACTCGAGAACGTGCGCAACTACTACTTCAACCTCGGCCTCGACTTCACCGATCGCTTCCTTGCGCAGGCGCAGCAGCAATCGCTCGATGCCGTCAAGACGGCCGTGCAGAAGTACCTCGGCAGCGAGAACTACGTCGTCGCAATCGTGCGCGGCAAGTCGTAGCGCGCATTTAGAATGAACGCGTGAAGGTTTATCGCGCGCGCGTGTTCACGCCGGTCGGCGATCCGTTCGCCGCCGGCGCGGACGCTGCGCATCGCTACTGGGAAGATGGTCACGTCGCAATCGGCGACGACGGCCATATCGAGAGCGTCGGCGAGTGGGCCGGCGCTCCGTCCGGCGACGTGGTCGATTGCACCGGCAGCCTGATCACGCCCGGCTTCGTCGATACGCATCTGCACGCGCCGCAGCTCGAGATGATCGGCTCGTACGGCGGCCATCTTCTCGAGTGGCTCAATCGCTACACGTTTCCCACCGAGCGCAAGTTCGAAGATCCGGAGCATGCGCGCCGCGTTGCGCGTTCGTTCTACGACGAGCTGCTGCGCAACGGAACGCTGACCGCACTCGTCTTCTCGACCATTCACTACGAGGCGACCGAGATCTTCTTCGAAGAGGCGGAGCGCCGCGGCTTCCGCGGAATCATTGGCAAGACGATGATGGATCGTCACGCGCCGGAGTACCTGCTCGACAAGTCGCCGCAGCAGTCGTACGACGAGTCGCGCGCGCTCCTGCAGAAATGGCATGGGCGCGGTCTGCTGCGTTACGCGATCACGCCGCGTTTCGCGCCGACGTCGACGCCGGAACTCCTCGCGTGCGCGGGCGATCTGAAGCGGGAGTTTCCGAGCGCATGGGTGCACACGCACATTTCCGAGAATCGCAACGAAGTGGCGTGGGTGCAGGAGCTTTTCCCTGAGGCTGAGTACGCGGATGTGTATGACGACTATGGCTTGCTCGACGAGCGGACCGTGCTCGCGCACGGCGTCTGGCTTACGCCGGAAGAGCTCGATCTGTTGTCGCGACGCGGCACGCGCATCGCCCATTGTCCGAACTCGAATCTGTTTCTCGGCAGTGGTCTCTTTCCGCTGCATCGCATTCTCGACGCGGGAGTCGTGGTCGGGCTCGGCAGCGACATCGGAGCGGGGACGACGCCGTCGCTCTTCAACGCCATGGCGGACGCGTACAAAGTGCAGCAGGTGCAGAACGTCTCGCTCAGTCCGTTCCACCTCTGGTATCTGGCCACGCTCGGCGGCGCGCGGGCGCTGACGCTGGATGGTGAGACGGGAAGTCTCGAGCCCGGCAAATCGGCCGATTTTCTGGTGCTCGATCTCGCCGCGACGCCGCTCCTCGCCATGCGTACCGGACGCGCGTCGTCGCTCGAGGATCTGCTCGCCGGCCTGATCTTCATGGGCGACGACCGGGCGGTGAAGCAGAGCGTGATCGCCGGCCGGGTGGTTGCCGAGAAGTAGGCGCGCTGCTTGCGCTTTCTGACCTCGATTTGGAGGCCAGAATGACAAAAAACTTAAGGTTTTCAGCAATCGGGGCGTTTCTGCTCCTGTTCGCTGTCTCCTCGCAAGCACAGGACCGTACGATGACGGGGACGGTCACGGACATTCAGGAGTCGCGCAACCGGCTCGTGCTGCAGACGGATGACGCGGCGCAAACCACCTACACGATCGAAGCGGACACGGTTTCGACGACGTATCACGGCTTCGGAACGGTGATCGCGGGCAAGGCGGAGGTGTTCGTCGGCGCCCAGGGCTTTTCGAACGTCCGCCTCGGCGATCGTCTCGAAGTGCGCGGGCCGATGCGCAGCGCCGGCCTTTACGGCGCACAACGCGTAACTCTCCTCGGCCGCGCCGTTGCGGCCGCGCCTGTCGGTGTCGGCCAGACGCGCGATCCGCAGGTCCACACGTCCACACCGACGGACGCGCGCACGACGACCGCGACGGGCGGCTTCGTCGAAGGAACGATCCGTCAGATCAACGATCGGGAAGGGCGCCTCGTCGTGCAGACGACCGCCGGACGGATGGTCTCGGTGCGCACGCTGCGCAACACGCCGGTCTACTTCCGCGGCGAGCGCTACCAGGTCGCGAACCTCGAAGTCGGCGATCGGGTGCGCATTCAGGCGGATCCGCGCGACGCGGCCGCGGACGACATTACGGCGACGCGCATCGATGTCACGACCTCGGTGCAGGAAACCGGAACCGTTCCGCAGAGCGGCGGCAACGTGACCATGCTGGAAGGCCGCGTGACGCGTGTCGAGCCGGGTCTCGATTACGTCTACGTCGACACCGGCCGCGGTGAAACGCGCGTGGACATGCGCCAGGCGGAGGACGCGCGCGGCGAGGTGCTGCGTGCGCGCGACGTGCGCGTGGGCGACCGCGTCTCGATCGCCGGCAGCTACAACCGCGTCGGCGACATGTTCCTCGCGTCGACCGTGCGCTTCGGCGGCGACGTGGGCGGTACGACCGGCGGCACAGGCGGGGGCGTGATGGATGGGCCGATGCGCCCCGATGACATGCCCGTGCGCTTCAGCCTCGTGACGCTGACCGGCACGGTGACCGAAACGCTCGAAGAAGGCGGCACGATCGGCTTCCGCGACCGCAACACGAACGCAACCCTGCGCATCTGGGCCTCGGAAGACCTCGTCATGCGCAACAAAGCGGGCGGGTATGCGACCGCGGACACGCTGCGCGTGAACGACACGGTCGTGATTCAGGCGTTCCGCGATGCGGGCGGGAACCTGGTTGCGCAGACGGTGCGGTTGAGGAACCGGTAACCATGTCATCCTGAGCCGCGAAGACGGCGAAGGACCTTCCGATGGGCAACGGAGAAGGTCCTTCGCTTCGCTCAGGATGACACCTGCCCAATGGTGTCATTCCGCGCCGCGAAGACGGCGCGGAATCCCCCGCCTATGGAACGTGCAGTGGCCAGTCGGAAGGGGATCCCTCGATTTCGCTCGGGATGACACGAGGGTGTGCGTGTCATTCCCGCCCTATTGCCGGAGCGCTCACAACGAATCCGCGCCAATGAGTGCACCGTCCCCGAGGCTTGGCCAACCAGCGCCGCCGGCCGTGCCGGCCCCGGAATAGTTATTCGCACATTCTTTTTGCACAGGACACCATGCCGACAAGTGAGCTGCTTCCGGGTGTCAGTGACGACTCCTGTCCGCCGCGGGTTGTGTGTGACGCGCATGCTGCGATCAAGCGGGCGCGGCGCCGGGTGTGGTTGCGGGAGGCGTTGCAGCTGACGGTGCTGCTCGCGGCTGACGCGCTTTTTCTGCAGTGGCCGCACTCGCGCATGCCCTTTCTCGATCGCGAGCACTCGCGCATGCTGCTGCAGTCGATGAACCTCATCGTCATCGCCGACCTGTGGCGCGTGCGCGCGATGCCGAAGTGGAACGCGAAGCGGATTGCGTCGACGTGGTGCCGCGCCGAGCGCGATCGGTTCAGGGCGTAGTCGGCTCTGCGTCGGCGCGCTTCATCATCACAAACTTCTGCAGCATCAGCCCGACGAGAACGAGCGACACCGCGAGTCCGAAAAGCGAAGCCACGCGATACAGACCGCCGAGCTGCGCGAGGTCGTGAAGGAAGCACTTGAGCACCGTCACGAGGAGCAGCCCGAGCGCGGAGACGCGTGCGGCGCGTGAGCCGAGGATGATGCCGGTGACGAGCATCGCAATCGCGAAGAGCGCCCACGCGATCGTGTAGGTGAGATCGCGGGAGAGCGGCGACGCTCCGGCGGTCGAGTAGTGGTCGTAGATCGCGACATTGAGCAGCGTGAAGAGCTCGATCGTGCCGGCGCTTGCGGCCACGTTTCGCAGGCCGGGCGCGATCCACGCGGCGAAAAACATCGCGGCGGCGATGAGGACGTACGTGAACGCGTAATGGTCGAAGCGCGGGTCGATCAGCAAGCCGCCCAACACGACAACCATCAAACCGCCGCTCCACCACGCAATGCCTGCGTGCCTGATGCGCGTGAAGAGCCACGCAAGCGCCGCCGCTTCGATCGCCCACGCGATCAGCGTCGGAGTGCGATCGAGCTGCACCGGCGCGGCGATCGTGAGGAACGCGAGCGCCGCCGATGCGACGAGCGCGGCGCGCGCAGGAAGCGCGTCGTAGCGAAGCAACTGAAGGAGCAACGCGAACATCGTGAGCGCGAGCGCAATCGGCACGACGCCGATGAAGTCTTCGAAGGCGAGGTCGATGCGAACCCTGTATGCGACGAGGAAGAACAGGAAGCTGGCCACGATCGCCGCTGTATGCGGCAGGAGCGAGGCGCCGACGCGACGACGGAGCATCGCCGGATCGCCGACGAACAGCGCCAGCATCGCGAGCGCGAACTCGAGGTGGTCGCTCGGCGCGTAGACGTAACTCACGACCACTTGCGCCGCGATCAGGAACGGCAGCGCGGCAGCCGCGAGCTCGTGCTCTTCGCGGCTCCAGTCGAGCACGAACACGAGCGCGAAGATCGCCACGTGCGACGCACACACCAGCCACGCGGGCGCGCTGGTCAGGGTCATGATCGCGGTCGACGAGAACGCGAGCGCAACTGCGGCGACGAACGGCCGCGAGCGCATGAGTGCGAACACGACGATGACCGTGAGCAGCGCGAACATCGCGCCGAGCAGCGTCGCGTAACGCGCGCGCTCGTGCAGTGCGAGTCCGACGAAGACGAAGAACAGCAGGCCCGACGTGAAGGCCGCCACGCTGCGCATGCGCAGATCGGCGGCCAAGTAGAGAGCCACAAAGCCGGCGAGCCAGAGCAACGCACCCGGCCAGGCTGACGACGTGTACGAAACAGTGAGCCAGATGAAAAACGTCAGCAGTGATGCGAGGCCGCCGAGCGCGTGCAGCCACTCCGGTCCGCGCCACATGGCGATGGCGGCGAGGCCTGCCGTGATGAGGAGCAGGAATCCGAGCAGCACGTTGTAGCGCGCGCCGTACTCGGGAACGATCGCGGTGAAGAACGCGAACAGCAGCGGCAGCACGGCGCCCGCGCCCGCGATCATGCGGAACGCGCCCGCCTTCGGATCGTCACCGCGGGGCCAGAGCGAGCTCGCACCGATCGCGGCAAACACGAGGAAGATCGTCGCCGCGAGCGGCAACTGTCCGGTCGTGAGGAAGCGCTCGATCCACGCCCACTGATAGACGACCGTCAGCCCAAGGCTGAGCGCCGTCAGGAGCGGCCAGCGTTTGCGGAAGGCAATCCAGGAGATGCCGCCGTTCAGCAGGAGGAGATACGAGAAGAGTGCGATCGGGCGGTTCTCGCCGGACGAGAGAAGCGCGGGTGTGGCGAAGCCCCCTAACAATCCGAGGAGGGCGATGAAGACGGAGTCGCGGCGCGTCGAGAGAACGACTGCGATCGCTGTCACGATCAGCATGCCGAAGAACGCCGCGGGCGCGGGCCAGAGATGCCAGCGACCGTGCAGCGCGAAGAGTGTGGCGTAGAGAATGGCGATGCCCGCGCCGTCCATGGCGTTGGCGGTGAAGCGGTAGTTGCGCGCGATGCGCAGCTCGCAGACGACGAGCAGTCCGATGCCGGTCGCGAGTCCAAAGCCCGCGCGAAGCGCGGGACGTAGCCAGCCGTGATCCACCGAGTATTTGAAGAGAAACACCGCCGCGAGCACGAGCGCGATGCCGGCGATCCACGAGAAGAGCTTGATGCCGACCAGGTTTTCCCAGTCGATGTTCCAGGATGCCGCCGCGGGTGCTGGTGCGGGCGCGGGCGTTGGCGACGGCGGGGCGGGGGGTGGGGGCGTGTACGCCGGGATGTTGCCGGTTGCCGGTTCTCGGTTGCCGGCGGGTGTCGGCACAGGCGCGACTGGCTCACGAGCCGACGGCTGATCGACAACCGGTAACCGAGAAGCGACAACCTCCTCACGCAGCTCACGCAGCTCCCGCCGCGCATCCATCGCCAGCTTGAGCGCGATCACCGCCACGACGAGAGCCAGGAACGTGAACATGAAAAAGGCGGGCCTCGACGGCCCGCCTTTCATTGTCGCGCGTTTCGGCGCCTTTACGTCGTTTCGATCTCGCGCGGCGGGGCGAGGATTTTCTCGCGGCCCGTCAGGTAGAGCAGGAT
>JALYOB010000550.1 GCA_030857085.1 Acidobacteriota bacterium
GTGTTGCACGAGTACTACTTCGGCAACATGAAGCGGCAGGGAGGCGATGAAGCGCCGCAGGGCTCGCAGTTCCGTGAGGCGGTCGAGCGCAGCTTCCCGAGCTACGACATCTGGAAAACCGATTTCGTCAGCGTCGGCAAGATGCGTGGTGTGGGCTGGGCGATCTGCTACCTCGATCCGGCCACCGGCCTCATTTCCAATCACTGGATCACCCTCCACGAAACCGGCAACGTCTCCGGCTTCGTTCCCCTCGTGGTGATGGACGTCTGGGAGCACGCGTTCCTTCTCGACTACAAACCGGCCGAGCGGCCGAAGTACATCGAGGCCTTCATGGCCAACATGAACTGGGAAGAAGTGGAACGGCGGCTCAGCGCGGGGAAGCGCTGATGCGCTGACGCGGGCGTTGGGCGTTAGGCGTCTGGGGTGTGCAGCACGAGGCACTCCGGACGCCGGCGCCCGGCGCGAACGTTCCCCGGCCAGCACCGCAGCACGCCATCGCGACACTCCCCAAACGCCCAACGCCCAAAGCCCAAAGCCGCGCGGCATCGCCGCGCTTGCACCATCGTTACTTTGTATCGTAAAGTCATTGGCGCAACTTCTGCTACGCACGTCCGTAGAGAAAAGTCATGACTACGCTCATCGAGGTTTCCGGCCTCAGAAAGCAATACGCGTCGTCGTTCGGCAAGCCGAAGATCACGGCGCTCGACGGCGTCGACTTCCAGGTTGGCGAAGGAGAGCTCTTCGGCCTCCTCGGACCGAACGGCGCCGGCAAGACGACCACCGTCAAGATTCTTCTCGGCCTCACGCGCGCGACCAGCGGCACCGCCACGGTCTGCGGCCTTCCGGTCAACAATGCCGAGTCGCGGCGCCGCGTCGGCTACCTGCCCGAGGGACACAAGATCCCGAACTACCTCACGGCGCGGCAGGCTTTGTCGATCTTCGGCCGCATGTCCGGAATGGACCGCGCCTCGATCGACAAACGCATCCCGCTTCTCCTCGAGCGCGTGCGCATGGGGCAGTGGATCGACGTGCGCATCAAGAAGTTCTCGAAAGGCATGACCCAGCGGCTGGGACTCGCCTGCGCGCTGATCCACAACCCGCAGGTGCTGCTGCTCGATGAGCCGACCGACGGCGTCGATCCGGTCGGCCGCCGCGAGATCCGCGACCTGCTGCGCGAGGAAGCGAAGAACGGCACAACCGTTCTTCTCAACTCACATCTGTTGTCGGAGATCGAGCTCACCTGCGATCGCGTCGCCGTGCTGCGCAACGGCAAAGTGGCCGCGTTCGGAAGCGTCGAGGACCTCACCCGCAAAACCGCGAGCTACAAGATGGTCGCGACGCCGATCGACGAGAGCCTCGTCGCCGCCTTTCGCGAAACCGGCGCGGGCGTCGAGCGGGTCAACGGCCACATGGTGCTCTCCGTCAGCGACGTCGAGCATCTCAACTCGCTCGTCGATCGCCTCCGTTCGCGCGGCGGCGTGCTCACCGAGCTCACGCCGGTGCGCTCGACCCTCGAAGACGTTTTCGTCGATCTGATTCGCGCCGATCAGGCGCCCGGTTCCTCGGTAGGAGCACACGAATGAGAGTCCTCGCAGCCAACATCGAAGACGTGATGCGCGAAGCCGCTGCGCGGTGGACGCTCGTCGCCTACTTTTTCCTCTCCACCGTCTTCATCATCATCTTCGCGTTCGCGATCAACCTCGACATCGTCGACGGCGCGCTCGCGGGCGCGCAGCTGTTCGGCAAAGACGTTGGTCCGCGCGGCAATTCCTCGCCGATCAGCGTCGAGCAGCTCGTGCTCGGCTTCAACACCGGCTTCTCCGGCTTCCTCTACTTCATCTGCACGTTCCTGGCGATCTTTGCGACCGCGCATCTCGTGCCGCGCATGCAGGAGAAGGGAACCATCGATCTCTATCTCGCGCGCCCGGTCGGACGCGTGGGATTGCTCCTCTCGCGCTATGTCGCAGGACTCATTCTCGCGGCGACGAACGTCATCTATCTGATGGGATCGATGTGGCTGATCGTCGCGTGGAAGACGCACGTCTACAGCGCGCGGTTCCTCATGGGCGGCTCGATCATCTTTCTCGTGATCGCAACGCTGCTCGCGTTCGCGTTCCTCGTGGGCGTTTTCACCTCCTCGACCGCGGTCTCGATCATGACCACGTACGGCATCTTCTTCTTCGGACTCGCTCTGGCGGGTCACGAGTCGTTCGCCGCCGCCGTCTCGAAAGAATGGCAGGCGCACCTCATCAACGGGATGTACTGGGTTTTCCCGAAAACCTCGGATCTCTTTCAGGCCGTCGTTGCATACGTGGGCGGGCAGCAGATCGCCGGCCCGATGATGAAGCACCTCACTCCCGCACCGTTCGTCACCACCGCAGCATTCGGCATTGCCTGTCTCGCTCTCGCATCATGGCTGTTCACGAAAAAGGAGTTCTGATCATGATTCGTACTTCACTGGTTCGTTCTGCTGCAGCACTCGTTGCCGTCGCCGCGCTCGCGCTTCCCGCGCTTGCGAATGACGACGCACTCTCGCTCGTTCCGGCGAACGCCGTCACCGTGGGCATGGTGAAGATCGCCGACATGCGTACGAGCCCGCTCTCGTCGCTCCTGTTCCAGCACACCGACAAGATGAGCACGGACGGCGAAGCGGAGAAGTTCCTCACCGACGCCGGTCTCTCGCCGACGAAAGACGTCGACGTCCTGGTCGTTTCGACCACACCCCGCACCTCGCTCGGCCGTGAGGCGGACGTGCTCGTGATCGCGGAAGGACGTTTCAACGTCGAACGCCTCACCTCCGCCCTCGTCGCGCGCGGCGCGGTGAAGAAGGGCGCGTACCTCGTCACGCCCGATGAGAAGAAGGGCGACGACCACGAGTCGGGCGCGGTTGCGTTCCTCTCGCCTTCCATCGCCATCGCCGGCAATGAGCGCTCGGTCGCCGCAGCGCTTGCGGCCCGCGCGAGCGGCGGCACCGGCTTCCGTCAGCGCGGCGTTCTCGGCTCCGAGCTCGCGCGCGTCGACAGCGACGCGACCGCGTGGGCGCTGGTCGACGTCACCCGCGCTGCGCGCCTGGCCAAAGGCGGCACGATCGCGACCGGCAAAGGCTCGTCGGGCGAAGCGCTGCAGGCGGCGCTCAAGACCGTGACCACGCTCGCGGTGTGGGCGAAAGACAAAGGCGACGCGCTGGAGCTCGGCGCCTTCGGCCTCTCGAGCGATGACGAAACGCTGGGCCTTCTCGAAGACACCGTCCGCGGCGCTCTCTCCGCTCTGCGTCTCGCGGTGAAAGACAAGGCGCCGGAGATGGTCACCGTCCTCCGCCGCTTCGACGTATCGCGCAAACGCGACGCGGTCACGGTCGAAGGCTCGATCCCCGCGAACGCGCTCAAGCAGATCATGGCGAAGAAGACGGCGTCGAATTAGCCGGAACGTTCTCGGTTGTCGGTTCTCGGTTGTCGGTGCTC
>JALYOB010000551.1 GCA_030857085.1 Acidobacteriota bacterium
GCGCCTGGGTCGTCGCCTCCGAGACGTGCGCCTTCGACCTCATCGGCGCCGAGTACGTCCGCGACGTGGAGCCGGGCGAGATGGTCGTCATTGACGACGCCGGCCTGCGCTCCTCGTTCCCGCTCCCCGAGCGCCGCCGCTCCTTCTGCGTCTTCGAGCACGTCTACTTCTCGCGCCCCGACTCGATGGTCTACGGCCGCTCGGTCAACGAGTCGCGCCACAAGATGGGCAAGCGCCTCGCCGTCGAGCAGCCGGCCGACGCCGACATCGTCGTCCCCGTCCCCGACTCCGGCGTCGCCGCCGCCATCGGCTACGCCGCCGAGAGCGGCATCAACTTCCGCTTCGGCCTCGTGCGCAACCACTACATCGGCCGCACCTTCATCGAGCCGAAACAGTCCATACGCTCGTTCGGCGTCCGCCTCAAGCTCAACCCCGTGCGCGACCTCATCCGCGGCCGCAGCGTCGTCCTCATCGACGACTCCATCGTGAGGGGGACGACCTCGAAGAAGATCGTGCGGCTCGTGCGCGAGGCGGGCGCGCGCGAGGTGCACGTCCGCATCAGCTGCCCGCCGACGGTGAGCCCCTGCTACTACGGCGTGGACACGCCGAACAAGGAGGAGCTGATCGCGGCGCGGATGTCGGTCGAGGAGGTGCGCCGCTTCATCGAGGCCGACTCGCTCGGCTACCTCTCGATGGAGGGGATGCTCGAAGCCTGCGGCCTGCCCTCCGAGACCTCCTGCGTCGCCTGCTGGTCGGGGCGCTACCCCACCCGCATCAACACGGCCGCCGAGACCCAGTACGCGCGCGAGCGCGAGCCCGTCCCGTCGGACTGAACCGGAGCGAACCTATGTCCGACCTGCTTAAAAGAATCACGGTCAACCCCGAGCAGTGCGGCGGCCGCCCCTGCATCCGCGGCATGCGCATCCGCGTGAGCGATGTGCTCGATCTGTTTGCGGCAGGGCTCACTGCCGAGCAGATTCTCGAGGAACTGCCTGATCTCGAAGCGGAAGATCTGCAGGCCGCGCTGCGATTTGCATCGCGCAGGCTGAGTCACCCCGTACTTGTCGCGTGATCATCTGGGTCGATGCGCAGCTGTCGCCCGCGATCGCGCCGTGGTTGACGGCTGCGTTTGGCGTCGAGGCGTTCAGTGTCCGCTACCTCGGAATGGTTCACGCCAAGGATCCGCAGATCTTCGATGCCGCGCGCGCCGCAGGTGTCGTCGTGCTCACGAAAGACAGCGACTTTGTACTTCTTCAGGAGCGGCTCGGACCGCCGCCAGCGATTTTGTGGGTTCGCTGCGGCAATACGTCGAATGCGTATCTGAGGCAGGTCCTGCAACGCACTTTCGCCGCCGCACGAACGTTGATTGAGAGCGGCGAACCGCTGGTTGAAATCACGGACGTGCGGTAGCCGTCGATTCTATCCATACGCAAACGCAAAATGCGCAGACGCCTCCGCTGCCACGATCAGTTCGAACGGCACGTGCACGAGCGGGTGAATGGCGTTGAAGGTGTGGCTGGCGCGGTCGATCACGAGTAGTGACGCATCGTCGACGCTCGAGGCGATCAGGCGTCCTTCCTCGAGCGGCACGCTCTCGTCACGGGCGCCGTGGACGACCAGCAGCGGAACCGTGAGCTTCTTCACCGCGGCGATGATGTCGAGGCGTTTGGCGTTGGTCTCGTAGTCGTCGAGCATCTTTGTCGACATGCGCATGACCTGCTTCGTGCGCGCGTTGACGACTTCCTGAAAGCCGCGGGTGCGCCACTCCGCTTTCATGGCCTCGTCCCAGCGGTCGCAGCGCGAGATGGGGCTCCAGGCGACGACGCCGCGCAGACGGGGGACGTCCTGCGCGCCCAACAGCGCGACGCCTCCGCCCCGGGAGTGGCCGAAGAGAATGGTCGGGATGCCGGGCATCTGCAGCTGTGCGTGTGCGACCACTTTGCGGAGGTCGGCGAGCTGCGTTGAATACGTATCGTCTTCGAAAAGGTCGAGGCGATCGAACGACTCAGGATCTTCGCCGATCCCCGATCGCGACATGTTGAAGCGGCACACCGCGAGGCGGTGCTGCGTGAAGCGCTGCGTGAGCCAGGGAAAGAATCCCCAGTCCTTGAACCCTTTGAAGCCGTGCACCACGACCACGAGCGCACGCGCGCGCTCCGGCACATCGAGGTCGCCGCGGATCGGAAGGCCTTCGTCTGAGGTGAGAGTGAAATGCACGTTTACACGTTGAAGCGGAACAGGATCACGTCGCCGTCCTTGACCTCGTAATCCTTTCCTTCGCTGCGCATCTTCCCGGCCGCTTTCGCGCCCTGTTCGCCATTGAAGGCGATGTAGTCGTCGAACCCGATGGTCTCGGCACGGATGAAGCCGCGTTCGAAATCGCTGTGAATCTTCCCCGCCGCCTGAGGTGCTTTCGACCGCCGGTGAATGGTCCAGGCGCGCGCCTCTTTCGGGCCGGCGGTGAAGAACGTTTCGAGGTCGAGCAGTTTGTATGCCGCCCGCACGAGCACATCGAGTCCCGGCTCTTCGAGACCCATGTCTTTGAGGAATTCGCCGCGCTCTTCGACCGGCAATTGCGCGATCTGCGCCTCGAGCTCGCCGCAGATGACGACGATCTCCCCTTTCTTGTCGGCCGCGACCGCGCGCACTTTCTGCAGCAGCGGCGTGTCGTTGCCGAGGTCGTTCTCGGCCACGTTGGCGACATAGAGGACGGGCTTCATGGTGATGAGGTTCAACTCCGCGAGCGCTTCCTTGTCCGCGTCGGTCAGATCGGCCGCGCGCAAAGGCACGCCCTTCTCCACGGCCGCAATCGCCTTCGCCAGCGCCTCGGCCTGGGCGACGTACTCTTTTTGTCCGACACGGGCGAGCCGCGCGACGCGGTCGTTGCGTTTGCTGAGCGCGTCGAGATCGGCGAGCAGAAGCTCGGTCTCGATCACTTCCACGTCACGCTCGGGATCGACACTCCCCTCGACGTGCACGACGTTCGGGTCTTCGAAGCAGCGGACGACGTGCAGGATCGCGTCGGTCTCGCGGATGTTCGCGAGGAACTGGTTGCCGAGCCCTTCGCCTTTGCTCGCGCCGCGCACGAGGCCGGCGATGTCGACGACTTTGAGATCGGTGAAGACGATCTGCTTGCTCTCTGCGAGCGAGGCGATTTTCACCAGCCGCGGATCATTGACCGGAACGATGCCGACATTCGGCTCGATGGTGCAGAAGGGATAGTTGGCGCTCTGCGCGCCCGCCGCGGTCAACGCGTTGAAGATCGTCGACTTTCCGACGTTCGGAAGACCGACGATACCGACAGACAAACCCATTTGTGCTCAGACTCCTGGCGAAAGATCGCGTGCGGAAGGAACCGTGCGGATGAGGTGGGGATTCCTGTGTGCTTGGCGTTGGTTCTCGGTTGTCGGTTGTCGGTGGGAGGAGGTTGTCCGTTGTCCGTTCTCCGTTGAGGGTGGCGT
>JALYOB010000127.1 GCA_030857085.1 Acidobacteriota bacterium
CCCCCCGCCCGCACACCCGTTGCTGCACGCCGCGTCGTCGCGCGGCTGTCGTGCGATGAGGCTGTTCTCGGTTGTCGGTTTTCCGCCCACCCGCACACCCGTTGCCGCACGCCGCGTCTGCGCGCGGCTGTCGTGCGCCTGATTCTCAACGGACAACGGAGAACGGAGAACGGACAACCAATCCCCACCGACAACCGACAACCGAGAACCGACAACCAACCCCGCGCGCCGCGTGTATCATCCGCGCCGCATGCCGCACACAGGTCCCATTCTCGAAGGAAAAGGCAGCTCCGATTACGAGCGTTACGTGCGCGTTCCGGAGTTGCTCGAGCTGCAGAAACCGATCGAATTGCTGTCGAATCCGGACGAGCGGCTCTTTCAGATCACGCATCAATCCGCGGAGCTCTGGCTGCATCACATCGACTACGAAGTCGATCGCATCGTCGCGCACATGGATGCCGATGAAGCGGCGTACGCGGCCGATCTGCTCCATCGCTGCCGTCTGCTCATCGACCTGCTGCGCGAGCAGATCATCATTCTTGAAACGATGGCGCCGGCCGATTACCACGCCTTCCGCGTCGCCTCACTCGGGCGCGGCAGCGGACAGGAATCGCCCGGCTTTCATCGCCTGCTCGAAGTGGGGAAGAAGATCTGGCCGCGATTCGAGGCGCTGCTCGCGCGGCGCCGCGTGAGCGTCATCGAAATCGAGCGTGCGCCGCGCGAGCAATACGAGCTCTTCCGCCTCGTGCAGGCTCTGCTCGATTACGACGAGGCCTTCCTCAAATGGCGCTTCACCCACATGCGCCTCGCGTTTCGCATCATCGGCGACCGCGTCCTCTCGCTCAAAGGCGTTCCCGCTGCTCAGCTGGAAGCAGGTACACGGGAACCATTGTTTCCAGAACTTTGGGCGGCCATCAGCACGCTCACGGCAGAATACAAGCCAACCTATTGACGTGATCCGAGTTCAACCGAACGCACGAGGAGCTTCTCCGAATATGAAGATCGTCCGTCTCACCGCCTTGACCCTCTTCGCCGCCGCGGCCCTGAGCAGTTACGCCGCGCTCTCCAGGCAGTACGCCGATTTCGCCAAAGGTCCTTACCAGTACCTGCTCACGAACGAAGAGCGGCGTCACTGGTCGGCCGTCGCGACCGATGAGCAGGCGAAACTGTTCATCGATCTCTTCTGGGCGCGCCGCGATCCGACGCCGGCCACTCCGGCCAACGAGTTCCGCGACATGATCGACCAGCGCATCGCGGTCGCCGACTCGCGTTTCCAGCACGGCAAGCTCAAAGGCTCGCAGACCGATCGCGGCAAGGTGTTCATCGCGCTCGGCTCGCCGACGAAAATCCGCCGCAAGACCGGCGAGCCGGTGTCGACGATTCAGACGCCGGGCAGCGGCGGCGATCGTCAGACCTCGCAGCCTGATGCACCGGGAGAGCTCTGGCAGTACGAGCAGGGCGAAATCAAAATCCCCCTCGGCCAGCCCAACGCGGAGTTCGGCTTCGTCGATCAGTACGGCTCAGGGGACTTCAAGCTCGAGATCGTCCCGCGCACCGACTACAAAGCGGTCTTCGATCGCGTCGCGAACTCGTACATCACCCAGCCGAAGCTGAGCGAAGTGCCGACGTACACCGCTGCTGCTCCGGCGGCGCCCGCTGCGGCCGCGCCTGTTGCTGCCGCTCCGGCCGCCGCGGCCAACACCGATGCATTGACGAACGAGACGCTGCGCAGTGCGGTGACCGCCGCGCGCAATGCGAAGGCGTCGGACGTTCTCTTCCTCACCACCGGCGAGTTCATCACCGGCACGGGCGAGAACTTCGTTCCCATCCAGCTCTACGCGCCGAAGTCGGCCGGCCTCACGGTTGAAACTCCGGTCACGTTCTTCGGTGTCGTCGAGACCGAAGGCGGCGAGCGCGTGCAGTCGTATGAAGAGCCGGTGACGCTGCGCGCATCGGGTGATGCGGTCTATTACGGCCGTTCGCTGACGCTCGCGCCGGGACGTTATCGCGGCACGTTCGGTCTTGCGCGCGAAGGAAAGCCGGTTGCGGTCGTCACGCAGCCGATCGTGGTCGCAGGTCTCGACAAGTCCGCTCCGGGAGTCTCGCCGCTGATGCTGTCGTCGAACATCTTCCCCATGACCGAGGCGCAGCGGCCGACGGATCCGTTTGCGTTTGGCGGGTTGCAGGTCGTGCCGAAGGGCGACCCGACGTTCCGCCGGTCGGAAGACCTCTGGTACTTTTTCGAACTGCGCAATCCAGGCCTCGACACCGCGTCGAGCAAGCCGAACCTCACCATGGCCATGTCGGTGATCGGCACGAGCACGGAAGGGAAGAAGGTCAAGATGCTCGGACCTGCTTCA
Source organism: Acidobacteriota bacterium (assembly GCA_030857085.1). Classification (GTDB taxonomy): domain Bacteria; phylum Acidobacteriota; class Thermoanaerobaculia; order Gp7-AA8; family Gp7-AA8; genus QHVT01. The sequence continues at coordinate 2,361 of JALYOB010000127.1, forward strand.
CCGGTCGACGCGCAGGAAGTCAAAGGCGTTCCGGGACACTGGGGCGTGGGGCAGGCGATGCCGCTCGCGTCGTTCCGTCCGGGCAACTACACCTTCACCGTGAAGCTCACCGACAGTGTCCTGAACAAGACGTACGAACTGTCGGCGCCGTTCCGCGTCATCGAGTGACGAAACGACTTTCGCGTGCGCGGTTTTGTTTCGCCGCGCACGCGTGTCGAACGTTGCGAGAGAGCTTCGGAAACGGCCTCGCTACGGCCGTTCCAGAAATGTTTTTTTCGTCGAATTTTCTGAGCTAAAACTTTCGGTTTCAGAGACTACCAATGTTGTTGACGGTGAATAGGGCGATCTGTATATTCGCTGGCCATTGCCTGACGCGGGCCAACGCGGGAAGTCGCCTGACAGCGCCCCTTGCAGATCTGCGATCAATCATCAGGGAGTTCGGAATCAGATGAAAAAGAAGTTGTGCCTTCTTGCGGCACTATCTCTTTCCCTTTTGTCCGCGGTCAGTTGTGCGAAGGTGCAGGCTCGCATGGCCATTCGCGACGCCAACGACGCCTACGCGAAAGAGGATTACGCGACCGCGCTCAAGGGATATCAGCGTGCACGGCAGATCGACTCCCAGAGCTTTCCCGAGCTCGATCGCATGGTCGGTTACTCGCTCATCGGCCTCTACACGCCCGAAGACAAGTCGCCCGCCAATGTAAAGAACGCGGACGCCGCGATCGTGGAACTGCGCAAGTACCTGCGCAAGAAACCGGAAGATCGCATCGCGCGTGAAGCGCTCATCAACCTCTACCTCAATGCCGATCGCATCACCGATGCGATCAACTACTTCCGGGAGTGGCTCCGCAGCCATCCCAACGACATCGAAGCGGTGCGTTCGGTCGCGACTCTCTACTCGAAACAGGGCAACTTTAACGAGTCGCTGAACTGGTACGAGAAGATCACCCTCATCGACGCGAAGAACCCCGAGTCCTTCTACGTCTACGGCGTGGTCTGCTACGAGAAGATCGCCAAGAATCCGCCCGCGGATCTCAACGAGAAACTCCAGATCATCGCCCGCGGTCAGCGCGCTCTCGAGCGTGCGATCCAGATCAAGAAGGATTACTTCGAGGCGATGGTTTATCTCAGCCTCCTCTATCGCCAGCAGGCTCCGCTCGAGACCGATCCGGTCAAGCAGCAGCAGCTCGTCGCGCAGGCCGACAAGATCCGCAACGATGCGATCGCAATCGTCCGCGCGCAGAAGGCCAAGGCCGCTGCCGCCGCTGCGGGCAAAAAGGGCTAGGAACGTAAGCGAGAAATGTTCGAAACAACAGTCGTCGAATCGAAAAAGCAGAAAGTCGGGCTTCAGAAGTACCTGACGCTCCCGGTCTCGCTGGGCCTGCACGTGGTCGTCATCACGGGCATGATCTTCGGCGCGGTCTGGAACGTCGACTTCCCGACCAACTCGCCGGCACAGGTGGCGCAGTACTCGGTCGCCGCTGCGCCTCCTCCTCCTCCGCCACCCCCGCCGCCCCCGCCGCCGAAAGCTTCCTCGTCGACACCGCAGACCGTGAAGACGGTCGAGGTGCCGCGCGACATTCAGAACCTCGCTCCAACGCAGGTTCCGGATCAGGTCAAGCCGGTCGAAGCCGCTGCGTCGTCTGCTGATGCAGGCGTCGAAGGTGGTGTCGAAGGCGGCGTCGAAGGTGGTGTGGTCGGCGGCGTCGTCGGTGGTGTCGTCGGCGGTGTCGTGACCGACACCCAGCCGCCTCCGCCGAAGGAATCCGCGCCGCTGCGCGTCGGTGGGGACGTCAAGGCGCCGACGATCATCAGCCGTGTCGAGCCGCTGTATCCGGAAGTCGCACGCAAGGCTCGCATCGCCGGCATCGTCATCGTCGAATGCGTCATCGATAAGAACGGCGTCGTCCGCGACGTCAAGGTTCTCAAGCCGCTGCCGTTCGGTCTCGACCAGGCCGCGGTCGCCGCCGTCCAGAAGTGGCGCTTCAAGCCGGGTACGCTCAACGGCCAGCCGGTCGACGTCATCTTCAACCTCACCGTCAACTTCAAACTGAACTAAATCATCCGGACCGGCCGCAGCCGCCGGTCCTTCAGGAGGGAAACAGCTTATGGATATGTCACCGGCAGCACTCTGGGCCTCGATGGGTTTCGTCGGCAAGGCCGTCGCCGTCCTCATGATCCTCATGTCCGTCTACTCGCTCTGGGTCATGGTCGAGCGCTTCATCGTCTTCCAGAAGGCGAAGACGCAGTCGCTCCGCCTCCTCGGCGCGCTCTCGAACCTGCTCACCAAGGGTGAGTACGGCCAGGCGATCGAAGTCACCAAGAAGTACAAGCAGAGCCACCTGGCGAAAGTCATCGCCGCCGGCCTGCTCGAGTTCGAAGCGACCCGCCGCGACAAGCGCACCACCGATCCCGAGATGGCCGTCGAAGCGGCTCGTCAGGGCATGGACCGCACCGCGATGATCACGGTCGCGGAGCTCAAGGAGAACCTCGGCGTTCTCGCCACCATCGGTGCAACCGCGCCGTTCGTCGGTCTCTTCGGCACGGTCATGGGCATCATCCGCGCGTTCGAAGGCATGGCCAAGTCGGGCGGCGGTATCGCCTCAGTTTCGGCCGGTATCGCAGAGGCGCTCATCACGACCGCCGGCGGCCTGCTCGTCGCCATCCCCGCGGTGTGGGCTTACAACTACTTCCAGAACCGCATCGATCGCTTCACGGTCGAGATGTCGAACTCCGGCTCGGAGATGGCGATCTACTTCATGAAGGAAGTGGGTGTCGGCAATGAAAAAGCTGTCGGGTAGCTCGCTGACCAAGCTGTCGGCTGCGGGCCTGAACTCCGACATCAACGTCACGCCCCTGGTCGACGTCTGCCTCGTTCTGCTGATCATCTTCATGGTCGTCACGCCCATGCTCCAGAAAGGCGTGCCGGTGAATCTACCGGTGACCGAAGATCCGGAAAAGACTCCGGACACCGAGAAGCAGCTGCAGATTTCCCTCAAGGACGACGGCAGCGTTTACGTCGGACCGAACGTGGTTCGCAAAGAACAGGTGCAGTCCACGCTCGAACAGATCCACGAGAAGACTCCGGACCGCGAGGTCGCGGTGAAGGGCGATCGCAAGGTCATGTACGGCGACGTCATCGACGTCCTCAAAGCGTGCCGCGAGGTCGGCTTCAACGACGTCGGCCTCATCGCGCAGCCGAGGAAGGGTCCGGGAGAGGCATAGTCACATGCAAGTAGGTGGCAGCGGTAGCGTCAAGTCCGACATCAACGTCACGCCTCTCGTCGACGTCGTGCTCGTGCTCCTCATCATCTTCATGGTCATCACGCCGGTCGTTCAGATGGGCTACCTCGTCAAGGTTCCGCCCAAAGCGCCCGCGAACCTCCCTCCGTCCGCGGTGCAGGACCAGATCATTCTGCGTCTCATCGCTGACGGCCGGGTCATGATCAACAAAGAAGAGATGGGAATGGACCAGTTCCCGGGCCGTGTCCGCGAGATCCTTCGCGGCAACACCGCGAAGATGGTCTTCTTCTCCGGTGCTCGCGACGTCGATTACGAAACCACCATGAAGTTCCTCGACGTCGCCCGCGCCAGCGGTGCGAAGAACATCGGCATCATCGTCGAGGATCCGGTCAGCGCACCGGCGGCTGCACTCGGCCAGTAATCACGATCATCGATCAGACTGCGGAAACGGCGGCTCCGGCCGCCGTTTTCTTTTTGCGCAGAAGCTGCTCGACACGCAGCAGGTGATCGAGCGAGAAGCGTCCGCCGCCGGTCAGCACGAGCGCGAGCGCCATCGCGAAGAGTGCAAGCGGCGTCTCGATTGCCCGCATGGCCACGAAAGCCTTGATCGCGCCGGGCGGAACCTCGTACAACGCATCGGGAAGCTGCACGATGAACGTCGCCACGAACATCGTGCAGGCGAGGAGGAGCGCATCGACACGCGTGATCAGACCGGCGATGAGGAGCGCGGCGCCGAAACACTCGGCGTAGGCGGCGAGATATCCGAAAAGAACGGGGATGTGGTAGCTCGCGGCAATGTCGGCGGCGAAGCTGGCGGCCCCTCCTTCACCAGCGACCTTCGACCAGCCGTGGGGGAGGAAGATCGCTCCCGCCGTGACGCGCAGCACGAGCGCGGCGATGTCGGTGGTCAGTCGGGACATGGATCCTCCTCGCGCACGATGCGGCAACACCTCGTCGCGGCCGACCGCCTCGTCGCACCTCTGTTGTTGTTCGTGTGTTTCTATGTTGCCACAGTGATGCTGCTCGTGCGGGTGCACTTCCCGTTCTTGCAGTGGATCGGGCTCGTCTCCGTCACTGTCGCCACGGCCGCGAGTGTGGCGATCTGGGAGCGCGGGCAGTGGCCGCTCGGCCTCTTCGTTCCGCCGCGTCTCGCGATTCGCGAGTTCTTTCTCGGATCGATGTTCGGCGTGGTGCTGATCGCGAGTTGCGCGCTGGTGATCGTGCTCGCGAGCGGCGTCGTGCACGAACCTGGACGCGGCTTTCCGTGGTACGAACTGTTCGCGGTATTCGTTCCCGCGGCGGTGCACGAAGAGCTGCTCTTTCGCGGCTACGCGTTTCAGAAGCTTTATCGATGGCGCCGCGGATTCGCGCTCTTTTTCGCCGCGCTGGTCTTTGCCGGACTGCACGCCGGCAATCCCTCCGTGTCGCCCATCGGTCTCGTCAACATCTTCCTCGGCGGCCTGCTGCTCGGCCTCGCATTCGGCCGCTACGGCCGCCTCTGGTTTCCCATCGGCCTGCATCTCATGTGGAACATCACCAGCGGCCCCATCCTCGGCCATGAAGTGAGTGGCTACGAAGCGATGCGTACGATCCTGATCGAGATCGACGCCGGCCCAGATTGGATGAGCGGTGGCCGGTTCGGGATCGAGGGGAGCGCGTGGATGACGGTGACGGAGGCGCTCGCGATCGCGCTGCTCGCGATGCGAACGCGCCGGCCGAATATGATGCGCACCCCCAGCGTTAGCGCTTGAAGCAAAAGGAGCAATCGAACCTTGAAAGACATCGTGATCGTCGACGGCGCACGCACGCCGATGGCGGAATACAACGGACACTTCACCGACATCAGCGCAATCGACCTCGGTGCCATCGCCGCAAAAGAAGCGCTCTCGCGCAGCGGCTTCGCTGCCGAGGAGATGGACCATGTCATTGTCGGCAACGCGCTCCAGACCTCGGGTGACGCGATCTACGGCGCGCGCCACGTCGGCCTCAAGGCAGGCGTCCCAACCAGCGTCCCGGCGCTCACCGTCAATCGCCTCTGCGGCTCCGGCATCCAGTCGGTCGTCAGCGCGGCCGAACAGATCGAGCTCGGCGAAGCGACTACCGTGCTCGCAGGCGGCATGGAGAACATGTCCCAGGCACCGCACGTCATCCGCGGTGCGCGCAAGGGCTTCAAGCTCGGCCAGGGGAACATCGAAGACTCGCTGATGGTCGCGCTCCTCGACACCTTCTCCGGCCTCTACATGGCCCAGACCTCGGACAACCTCGCGCGCAAGTACGAGATCTCCCGCGACGCGCAGGACGAGTTCGCGATCCGCAGCCAGACCTGCGCCGGCGCCGCCGTCAAGAGCGGCCGCCTGCAGGAAGAGATCGTCGCCGTTCCCGTCGGACGCAAGGGTGAGCTGATCGACAGCGACGACCACATGCGCCCCGATACGACCAAAGAAGGTCTCGCCAAACTCAAGCCTGCATTCGCCAAAGACGGCTTCGTGACCGCGGGTAACGCGTCCGGCATCGTCGACGGCGCGGCAATGGTGGTCGTCACGACCGCCGAACAGGCGCAGCAGAAAGGAAAGACGCCCCTCGGCCGCGTCGTCTCGTGGGGCATCGCCGGCTGCGATCCCGACATCATGGGCATCGGGCCCGTTCCCGCCACGCAGATCGCTCTGAAGAAGGCGGGGATGAAGCTCGACGACATCGATCTCATCGAGATCAACGAAGCGTTCGCCGGTCAGATCCTCGCCGTTGCGAAAGAGCTCGGCGTCAACATGGATAAGCTGAACGTGAACGGCGGCGCGATCGCGCTCGGCCATCCGCTCGGCGCATCCGGCACGCGCCTCCTTCTCACGGTTCTCTACGAACTGCGCCGCCGCAAGCAGCGCTACGGTCTCGCGACCGCATGCATCGGCGGCGGACAGGGCATCGCAATGATCGTGGAGAGCATGGCGTGATCGTGCGCGCGCTCGTCCTCGGCGCCGCGATCGGCATCAGCGCTGTGGCTTCGGCGGCAACGCCGAAGCACAGCGTCACGCTGGACGTCAAAGACGCCGACGTGCGCGTGATTCTGAAGTCGATGCAGCAGCAGTGCGGCATCCGGAACCTGCTCATCGACAAAGAGGTGAGCGGCGCCGGCACGCTGTTGTTTCGCGAAGTGCCGTGCGCGACGGCGTTCAAGGTCGTGTTTCAGCAGTTCGGATTGCGCGGCCAGATCGAGCAGAACGTCACCACCGTGGAGACGCGCGAGAAGCACTGATGTCGCGCCGAGCGTTATTCAAATTGGCGGCGCTCGCGCTGCTCGCTGCCGTGCTGGTCGCCGTCTGGTTCTCGCCGTTGCGCGAGCACCTCTCGCGTGAGCACATCCGCGCGACCGCCGCGCACCTCCGCACGCTCTGGTACGCGCCGATCGTCTTCATCCTCGCGTACACCGTCGGCTGCGTCGTCGCCATTCCGGCCTCGCTCTTCGTCATCGCGGCGGGCTTCATCTGGGGGTGGCTGCCCGGCTTCGCGTACGCGATGATCGGCGGCACCTCGGGCGCCGTGGTCTCGTACTTTGCGGGCCGCTTCATCGGCGAAGGCCTGCTCGACCGCTTCGGCCGCGCGGGGAAGATGGTGCGCAAACAGGTCGACCACGCCGGCTTCCGCGCCATGCTCATCATCCGCAGCATCCCCGGAATCCCATTCGCGGCGGTGAACTACGGCGCGGGCGTGGCGAACGTTCCGTTCCGCGCCTACTTTTTCTCGACCATCGTCGCGATCGCGCCGTCGAAGCTCCTCTTCACCTATTGCGCGGACGCACTGCTCAACGGCTCGATGACCGAGCAGGACGCATTCAAGCGCCTCGCGATCGTCTGCGGCTTGATGCTGACCATGATCGCCGTGACGACGCTCGTGAAGAGGATGGGCGGCTCGCGCGCGCCCGAGATTCGCGAAGAGCTCGACTAAGCAGAACGCACTCACTTCGTCCACGAACGAGGAC
>JALYOB010000552.1 GCA_030857085.1 Acidobacteriota bacterium
GGGGCGGCGCTGTCGCGCTGGCGTTGGGAGCCGCGCCGCCGCATGCGGCGTGGGGGCGTATGGGGATTTGTGCCCGGGCACCAATTCTCGCGAGAGCGGGTGCCCGGGCGAAACACCCCATACGCCCCGCGGCGCTTGCGGCGCCGCGGTTCCTGACGCCCGCGCGCGAAAGCGCGCGCGCCACCTACTTGAACACGTTCCCCGGCACTTCCCTCCCCACCACCACCTCATCCAACCTCACCACCTGATTCTTCCCCTCGATCTCCCTTCGGGTCGAGATGAGGAGGCCGCCGATGCGGCGGTAGTCGTGGAAGAGGACGACCGAAGGGGGGTCGTCGGGTTTGGAGCCTTCGAGCTTCATGTGCCATTGGTCGATGAGGCCGGTGTCGCGGTTCACCCACATCCAGTAGACGTCGCCGGGGGTGAGGCCGACGTTCTGGAACGAGAAGCGGACCACGTCGAAGGTCTGGCCGCAGGCGTTCGTCTTCTCGCCGGCATACTCGCGGGTCACGCCAGGATCGAAGGCTTTGTAGCCCATGAGCAGCCAGTAGGTGTCGTTGATGAAGCGGCGGTAGCCGAACGTCAGCAGCTCGGCGGGATCGGCCACCGGCTGGCCGTTCTTCCACGCCTTCCCCTGCTTCGTGTTGACGTTCATCACCACCCGCACGTCCTCGCCTTCGCGGTTCTTGCCGCTCACGCGATAGTCGCCGGTGAAGCGATCCCACTGCTGCGCGTACGATGCGACAATTTTTCCCTCGCGCTCGACGTTGAACGTGAACGAGAAGTAGCGCGCATCGTTCCACGCGGGGCCGGCGAGCACATCGATCGCTCGATGCGCGACGGCATCGGCCGTGGGTTGTCCCGACGCAGCAAACACGACGAACAGAAGAAAAACGCTGAGCGGCAAGCGGCGTGTCATCGGTCTACTTTAACGCCACCACCATGAACCAGGAACGCATCGTCATCACCGGCATCGGCGCGCTGAGCCCGAACGGGATCGGACGGGAAAACTACTTCGCCGCCATCAAAGCGGGGCGCTCGGGCGTCCGCAACATCACGCAGTTCGATCCCGGCTCGCTCCCCTGCCGCATCGCCGGCGAGGTCGATTTCGATCCCGCGCAATGGGTCGATGCGAAGAATCTCAAGCATGTCTCGCGCGTAGTGCCGCTCGCGATCGCCGCAACGGACGAGGCGTTGCGCGATGCGAAGCTCGACCCGCGCGCGCTCGATCTCGAAGGCCGCCGCTCGATCGGGGTGATGCTCGGCTCCGGCGGCGGTGCAATCGAGTTCAGCGAACGCATGTACGAGCTCTGGTACACCGGCTCCGTCAAACAAGCCTCGGTCTACTCGGTTCCGTCGGGCACCATCGGCACGATCGCCTCCGAGATCTCGATGGCGTACGACCTTCACGGCTTCTCGCATCTGATCTCGACCGGCTGCACGTCGTCGACCGATGCGATCGGCTACGCGTATCGCAATCTCAAGCTCGGCGTGTGCGACTACGTCGTCACTGGCGGCGCCGACGCCACCATCACCGAAGGGGTGATGACCGGCTTCTGCATCATGCGCATCGTGACCAACACCCACAATGACGATCCGGCCGCGGGCTCGCGTCCGTTCACCGGGAATCGCGACGGCTTCGTGTTGGGCGAAGGATCGTGGATGTTCGTCATGGAGCGGGAGTCGACCGCCCGCGCGCGCGGCGCGACGATTTACGCGGAAGTGGCCGGATACGCGTCGACCTGCGACGCGTATCACCGCGTGCGCATGGACGACTCGGGCGAAGAGCCCGCACGCGCGATGATGCTGGCGATGAAGGACGCGTCCGTCGACCCCACGCAGGTCGGCTATGTGAACTATCACGGCACTTCGACCGATCTCAATGACCGCATCGAAACGCGCGCGGTGAAACTCGCGTTCGGCGAACATGCTTCGAAGCTCGCAGGATCGGCGATCAAGTCGATGATCGGCCATCCGCAGGGCGCCTGCGGCGCAGCCGGACTCGCTGCGACACTGATGGCATTCCGCGACGACGTTCTCCCTCCCACGATCAATCTCGACACGCCCGATCCCGAATGCGATCTCGACTACATCCCGAACGTCGCCCGCAACGCGCGGATCGATGTGGCGGTGTGCAATACGATCGCGTTCGGGTCGAAGAATTCGGCGGTGGTGGTGAGGCGGGTGGAGTGAACCGGGTTGGCGGTTGTCGGTTGGCGGTTGTCGGTTGCCGGTTCGGTTGTCCGTGATTCGTTGTCCGTGATGCGGCCCGGGCACTTGTAACAGTTATTTGGCCCAAGCCCTGCACAGATCCGGACTGACGGAACGCAGGCCGTCAGCAAAAAAACGACAATCCGGAGGCCGTGCATGCGCACAGTTCGCTACACCTTCCTCGCTACGCTCGTCTTCGCCGCGAGCATTGCGGGCGCAACCGAATACTTCGTTGCCAAAACCGGCAGCAATACCAACAACGGCACCTCGACCAGCACCCCTTTTCTCACCATCAAAAAAGCCATCGATACGATGGGCACCGGCGACACAGTGTGGGTCAACAGCGGCACCTACAATGAAGTCGTCACGATCTGGAACAAAAACAACATCAACGTCTATGGTTATGGCTCGACCAAGCCGATCATCGACGGCACGAACCTGACGCCGAACAGCGGTCTCGTGACCATCGGCGGCGATACGCCCGGCACGGACGGTGTGATCTTCGAAGGGTTCGAAGTCACGAACTCGGTCAAGTCCGGCATCCAGGTATGGGGCGCGAAACACGTCACCATCCGCTACAACTACGTCCACCGCAACACCAAGGGCGGCATCAGCGCCGGCGCGGATGCTCCGGGCGTCAACGACTACATCACCGTCTTCGAAAATACCGTCACCGACAACGTGCGCAGCAACATGGCGCGCCTGTCGGGCGCGAGCTGGCAGCAGGGCATTGGGCTCATGTACACCAATCACGGGACGATCGAAGGGAATTACGTCTCGAAGAACTGGGGCGAGGGCATCGATTACATCGCCAGCGACAATGGCCTCATTACGCGCAACGACGTCTGGGACAACTACAGCGTCAACATCTATCTCGACAATGCACAGTACACGCGCGTCGACCGGAACTGGGTTTACAACAGCGGCGATACGAATTACTACCGCAGCAACAATCCGGCCGGCGGCATTGTCGTGGCGAACGAGGATTATCTCTATGACAATCCGGCCACGGACCTGACCATCACCAACAACATCGTCCAGTGGACGCACACCGGCTTCAAATACGGCAACTGGGGCAACAGCGGCGGTCTGCACAATACGATCGTGGCGAACAATACGTTCTATGCCCTCACCTACGCCGCCATCTGGATTCAGGAGGCGAATCACGATACGACCCAGATCCGCAACAACATCCTCTACCAGAACGGATCGACGTCGAATTATCTCGACCTCTGGAACAACGC
>JALYOB010000128.1 GCA_030857085.1 Acidobacteriota bacterium
GTCAAAGCGGCGACTGGCGTCGCCGCACTCCAAAGTACCCCCCTATACTTCCTCCATGATTGCGGGATTGTGGGGATTGCTTGCCGGCTCCGCATTGGTCCTCGGCGCCCTGATTGGCTTCTATGCGCACGTGCCGCAGCGGGTCGTCGCGGCGATCATGGCCTTTGGCGCGGGCGTGCTGATTTCCGCGCTGTCGTTCGACCTCATGGACGAGGCATACCGCCGCGGCGGATTCGTCGCTGCTGCCGCGGGATTCATCGCCGGCGCGGCGGTCTATACCGTCGCAAACATCATCCTCAATCAGCGCGGCGCGAAACACCGCAAACGATCGGGCGAGCAGCAGGCAGCCGAACACAAAGATCCGGGCAGCGGCCTCGCGCTCGCGGTCGGCGCATTGCTCGACGGCATTCCGGAATCGATCGTCATCGGCGTCTCGATGATCGGCAACAAAGGCGTCAGTGCCGTCGCCGTCATTGCGGTATTTCTCTCAAATGTGCCCGAGGGATTGTCGAGCGCGGCGGGGATGCGGAAGAGCGGGCGATCGGCTTCGTATGTCTTCTCCGTCTGGGGCGCCATCGCGCTCGCGTCCGGCATTTCCGCGCTCGCCGGCAATCTCCTGTTCCGCAATGTGCGGCCGGAAATCACCTCCGCCACTACCGCGACAGCCGCCGGTGCAATTCTGGCCATGCTTGCGGACACGATGGTGCCGGAAGCATTCGAATACGCCCATGACTTCACCGGCCTGATCACCGTCCTCGGGTTTCTCTGCGCGTTCGTCCTCTCGAAACTCGGCGGCTGACGCGAGCGGCATTGCGCTTGCCTCTCGCTGACCCGTGCAGATTTCAGGAAACACCATTCTCATTACAGGTGGCGCGACCGGCATCGGCCTCGCGCTCGCCGCCGCACTGGCAGAACAGAACGAAGTGATCGTGTGCGGCCGCCGCGCCGATCGTCTCGACGAGGCAAAGCGTCAGATTCCCTCGCTTCATACGCGCGTCGTGGACGTAGCGTCGCAGAGCGGGCGCACAGAGCTCGTGCAGTGGATCGAATCCGAGTTCCCGCGCACCAACATCCTCGTCAACAACGCGGGCGTGCAGCATCGCGTCGATCTCAGTTCGGTCGAGGAGCTCGCAAAAGGGGAGGAAGAGATTGCGATCAATCTCATTGCGCCGCTGTACCTCACCGCATTGATGCTCCCGCAGCTGCGCAAACAGACCGCCGCCGCGGTCGTGAATGTGACCTCCGGATTGGCGTTCGCCCCGCTCTCGTACATGCCTGTGTATTGCGCGACGAAGGCGGCATTGCACTCGATCAGCCTCTCCCTGCGTCATCAACTGCGCGATACGACGGTGCGCGTCTTCGAAGCGATTCCGCCTCTAGTACGTAGCGAGCTCGGCGCGACGCATCGTCCCGAACAGCTCAATCGCATTGCCATGCCGGCAGAGGAGGCGGCAGCGTTGATCGTATCGGCGCTCGAGCGGGACGAATACGAGCTCGCCATTGGCGACGCGGCAAACTCGCGCGCCAGACGCGAGTCGCTGTTCGAGGTCATGAACAGTCGGGCGTAGTCGTCAGCACCGCGGACCAGGTGATTTCCCACTGATCGCCGAATTTCCGCAGATGAAACAGGCGGCCTTCGCCGCAGGATTGTCCATAAACGAGAGCCTCGCCGCCGGCGATTGCGGGGGCGCTCAATGCGAGCTCGGGCCGGTCACTGGTGATCCATAAATCGCCGCGATCGCGCAGCCATCCGAACGTCCTGCCGCTGCGGAGCCGCGCGTAAGCGAGATAGAGCGGCGTCCGCGCATTGCGCAATGACAGCAGGCGCGCGTCGCCGCGCAGGAGCGGCCGGATCGACCGCGGCGCGACGGCGAGCGTCGTCTGCGCGGTCGCGACATACGCATCAATGACGGTATCGACCACGCGCACCTCGTCCTCCGACCAGCGCGGCAGCGCGCCGGTAATCAGGGTGAGGATCAGGAAGACGTGCAGCACGCGATTCATTGTAGTTGCGCCCCCGCGTGTCATCGCGACCGTAGCGAGGGACCCGGGCGTGCGGGGCGAGGCACGTGTGTGGGATTTCCTGCCCCCTCCCGCCGGTTCTCCGGCGGGATCAGGTAGAATTCCGCCTTCTCGACCCGCTGCGCACCCTACGGATTCCTCCCTGCCTGGTGCCGGCGCAACACAACGACAGGAGCAACGATCAGTGACTGCAACTCTCGAATTGACTCACCAGTTTGACGCCGCCACGTCTGCCGGACGCGAGCCTTACAAGGTCCGCGACCTCGGTCTGGCCGCACTCGGCCGCGCCGAAATCCGCCTTGCCGAGCACGAAATGCCCGGCCTCATGGCCGTTCGCGAGAAATACGGCAAACAGAAGCCGCTCCAGGGCGCACGCGTCATGGGCTCGCTGCACATGACCATCCAGACCGCCGTCCTCATAGAAACGCTGGCCGAGCTCGGCGCCGACGTGCGCTGGGTCAGCTGCAACATCTTCTCGACCCAGGACCACGCGGCGGCTGCAGTCGTCGTCGGCCGCCCCGAAACCGGCGGCACGGTCGAAAACCCGCGCGGCATTCCGGTGTTCGCGTGGAAAGGGGAGACGCTCGAAGAGTATTGGTGGTGTACGTCCGAGGCGCTCATGTGGCCGGACGGCAGCGGGCCGACGCTCATTGTCGATGACGGCGGAGACGCCACGCTCCTGGTGCACAAAGGAGTCGAATTCGAAGGCCATGGCCGCGTTCCCGATTTCCAGCCCTCGGATGAGCCGGAAGAATGGGGCGTCATCCTCGACCTGCTCCGCACCGAACTGACCCGCGATCCGCAGCGCTGGACGCGTGTGGCCAAAGACCTCCGCGGCGTTTCCGAGGAGACCACCACCGGCGTGCATCGCCTCTATCAGATGCAGGAAGCGGGAACGCTGCTGTTCCCCGCGATCAACGTCAATGACTCGGTGACCAAGTCGAAATTCGACAACATCTATGGTTGCCGCCACTCGGTCATCGACGGCCTCAATCGCGCGACCGACGTCATGATTGCGGGCAAGCTCGCGGTCGTCTGCGGGTATGGCGAAGTCGGTAAGGGCTGCGCACAGGCGCTGCGCGGACAGGGCGCGCGTGTGGTCGTCACCGAGATCGATCCGATTTGCGCGCTGCAGGCCGCAATGGAAGGCTTCGAGATCCGGACCCTCGAGAGCGTGGTCGAGCGCGCGGACATCTTCGTGACCGCCACCGGCAACAAAGACGTCATTACGGCCGAGCACATGAGCCGGATGAAGCACAACGCGATCGTCAGCAACATCGGCCACTTCGACAACGAAATCGACATGGCCGGTCTCAAGAAGGTCTCGGGCATCAAAAAGGTCAACATCAAGCCGCAGTACGACGAATGGGTTTTCCCCGACGGCCACGCTGTTCTGATTCTGGCCGAAGGCCGTCTGATGAACCTCGGCTGCGCGACCGGACATCCCTCCTTCGTCATGTCGGCCTCGTTCACCAATCAGGTGCTTGCGCAGCTCGCTCTGTGGAACAACAAGGGCGAGTACGGCAAAGAGGTCTATGTCCTTCCCAAGCAGCTCGACGAAGAAGTGGCGCGCCTGCACCTGGCGCACCTCGGTGTCGAATTGACGACACTGACGCCGGACCAGTCGAAATACCTCGGCGTCGCTCAGGAAGGTCCTTACAAGTCCGATCACTACCGTTATTGAGCGGAAAATCGAAAGAAATTTACGTACGAGCGGGCCAAAACAGCCCGCTCGTATTGTTTTTGTATGGATTTTGTATTGACAGGAGCAATTCATTGCACAAGACTTTGTGCGTGAGTGCGAATGAGGAGGAGTGAAATGCCCCGACCCAGAAAACAGACAGCATCCAATACCGGTTCTTCCACAGGTTCTTCTTACGGTTCCACGGGTTCCCAGGGTTCCACTTCGGGTGGCGGTTCGTCGTCGTCGGGTTCCGGCCTTTCGGGCGGCCAGGCGTCGTATGTACTGGAGCGGCTCGTCAAAGAGCGCCGCGTGCTCCAGAGCGACATCAATCGCTACATCACTGAAATGGGCCGCGAGATCAGCGAGCTCGAATCGCGTCTGCAGCGTCTGCGCGAGGCTCACGGCACCACGATTGCCACTGTGGCCGCTACTGTCGCCGGCGCCGCCGGTGCAGCCGCAGCTGCAACGCTGATCCGCCGCCGTCCGGGCCGTCCGGCCGCCAGCAGCAGCACCTCGGGTGCGAGCACTGGCAGTGGCAGCGGCGCTGGTACGAGCACTGGCGGTACGGGCACTGGCCGCCGTCGCGGACGTCCGGCTGGTACGACGACCGGCAAGCGTGGTCCGGGACGTCCGGCGGCGAGCGGTGCGTCCGCCGGCGCAGGTTCCACTGGCGGTGCTGACACCGGCACGACCGGCGGTACCACTGGCGGCGCGTCCAAGGGCGGTGCAAAGGGTGGCGCCAAGGGCGGCGGCCGCGGCCGCGCGTCGGCTGAGTTGACCGCGGGTCAGCTTGCGTCGCGCCAGCTGCAGGGCCGTTATCTCGCGCTCGTGCGCCAGTTCCCGGAAGCCAAGCGCTCACAGTACGCGCGTGTGGCCAAGGAACGCGGCCGCGAGGCAGCGATCAAAGAGATGCAGGACTCCCTCCGCAAGTAAACAGCCGTTTCTTGCGGCGAGAAAAGGGCGCACGCGAGTGCGCCCTTTTTCTTTACACTGCGCTCCTGATGCGCAGGCTCGCCCTCCTCTTTTTCCTGTCCTTTCCTCTCTTCGCCGCGGAAAAGACGGTCACGCTGCTCCATTTTTCCGACTACCACTCCCACGCCCTGCCGTTCTACACGGACGAAGGGGAGCGGGGCGGGATTGCGCGGGCGATTGCGTTTCTCGAGCGGCACAAGCAGCGGGGCGCGCTCGTCTTCAGCGGCGGCGACATGGTCAACAAAGGGGCGCCGGCGTGGTCGGACAAATACACGTGCGCCGAATGGCCGTGGTTCAACGGGATCGTCGACGCGATGGCGTTCGGCAATCACGACGCGGACTACGGGATGCAAACGCTCGAGCAATGCCTCGCCTTCGTCAAATACCCGATCCTCGGCGCAAACGTCTCCGGCGTGCGCGGCTACCGCGTATTCACGCGCAATGGCCTGCGCATCGGCGTGTTTGCGGTCGCCGGTGCCGATTTTCCCCAGCTCGTGAAAACTCCCGGCTTTACGTTCACTGACCCGATCGCGGCGGCACGACGCATGGTTCGTGTGTTGCGCGACGAGGAACAGGTCAATGCAGTGGTGATGATCGGCCATGAGCATGCCGACGCCGACTTTGCGCTCGCACAGCAGGTCCCCGGCATCGACCTGATTTTCGGAACGCATACGCACCTGAAAAAAGAGCTGACGCAGATCCCCGGCACCCGCACCTGGTTCATCTCTCCCTGGCAATACCTCGGCTACATCAGCTGGATCGAGCTCCATTTTGCGGACGGAAAACTCGGCGCCATCGACGGCGCGCTCGTTCCTGTGGACGCGTCCATGCGTGAGGATGCGACGATTGCCCAGCGCGTCGCGGCCATGCAGCGCGCTCTGGAAGCCGACCCGCAATACAGCGCTTTATTCGCTCCCATTGCAACGCTGCCCGCGCCGATGGCAGTGGCGGAGATTGGACGACGTTCGGTGGAACTGATGCGCGCCTTGGGCAAAGCCGAGGTAGGGATTTCAACCACCAGCAGCTTCCGCGGCGCCCTCGCCTCCGGCACGCTGACCGAAGAGGCATTGCGAGCGGTAATGCCTTACGACAATGAGATCGTCGTCTGCACGATGACCGGCACGCAATTGCAGCGCTTGGCCGCGGAGTCGTACGCGTCGGGCGAGTTCAGTGATGCCGCCCGTTCGTATCGCGTAGCGACAACGGATTACGTAGCAGGTCGCGATGGCCTGACGTGCGAAAAAACCGGCCTGCGCGTACGCGCCGAGTTCCGGCGTGCGCTGGCAGCCCCCTAGTTTGGAGTGCGGCGATGCAATCGCCGCTTTTGCTGCGTCGGGAGTGAAAGCGGCGACTGGCGTCGCCGCACTCCAAAAAGCTCCCAAGGTGGTTCGTGCAGCGTTAGCGCGCCGGAATCCTTTGGAGTGCGGCGATGCAATCGCCGCTTTTCCTGCGTTCGGAGTGAAAGCGGCGACTGGCGTCGCCGCACTCCAAATTAGAGCCAGCCTTTTTCTCGGGCTATGCGGGCGGCTTCGACGCGGTTGGCCGCGCCCAGTTTGCTGATGGCCTCCGAGAGGTAATTGCGCACGGTGCCCTCAGACAAGTGCAAGCGTGCGGCGATGTCGGCGCTGGTCTGGCCGTCGCCGGCCATGCGCAATACCTGGCGTTCGCGGTCGGTCAATGGGTCGGGTTCGCTCCACGCTTCGGCGGCGAGCTCGGGGTCGACCACGCGGCCGCCTGTTTTGACGCGGCGCACGGCATTGGCGAGTTGTTCGGCGGGGGAGTCTTTGAGGAGGTACCCCGAGGCGCCGGCTTCGAGGGCGCGGCGCAGGTAACCGCCGCGGGCGAATGTGGTCAGGATGATCACCCGTGTCGGCAGCGACTCCCGTTTAATGGCGGCGGCGAGTTCGAGGCCGGTCATGTTCGGCATTTCGATGTCGGTCAGCAATACGTCCGGCTTCGATTCGCGGCAGACCTTCAGTGCGGCCTCGCCGTCTTCCGCGCGGCCGATCACCGAAATGTCGCCGTCGATTTCGAGCAGCGCCGCGAGCGCGCCGAGGACCATCTTCTGATCTTCTGCAATGACGACGCGGATCATGCGCTCTGTTCCTCGACCGTACGCATGGCCATCGGCAATGTCACCGTCAAGGTCGTGCCGCGGCTGCCGTCGCGCGTAACCGTGCCGCCGAGAACGTCCATCCGTTCGCGCATGCCGGTGAGACCGCTGCCGAACGGCGCATTGCCGCCGCGGCCATCATCAGCAACGGTCAGCGTGCACACCTCATTGTCGACCGTGATGCTCAGTTGCGCGTGGCGCGCGCCGGCGTGGCGGACGATGTTCGTAATCGCCTCGCGAACCGCCAGGCACAGCACCGCCTCATGCGTCGGCGGCAGCTGCGACGTGGTCACATTCGTCTCCAGCGTCACGCCCGCCGTATTGAGCGCGTTCCGCGCGTGCTGCACTTCGGCCGCGAGGCCGCCGGAGCGATAGCCGATCACCGCCGAGCGCACTTCCGCCAGAGCCTCGCGGGCAATGCGCTCCACATCGCGGATTTCACTGCGGGCGCGTTCGGGATCGCGCTCCGACAGCTTCGACGCGAGTTCCGATTTCAGAATGACCAGCGACAGAGTGTGGCCGAGGACATCGTGCAGATCGCGGGCGATGCGTTCGCGTTCTGCGACCTTGGCGAGATGCTCGATCTCCTCGCGCGCAAGCCGCAGCCGCGCGTTCGAGCGGCCGACCTGCGCGAAATGAATGTTGATGCCGCCGATGAGCAATGCGAACACGAACGGCCACGCCGAGTTGACCGGATCGCGATGAAGAACTATCGCCTGAATGGCGGAAAAGATCGCGATCGCGGCAACGCCTTTGACGGCGGAGCGTTGCGGCTCCAGATTCCCGAGCATCCCCGCCGCATAGACAAAGAACGATCCTGCGCCGAACGAGAACGGCCAGACGATCGCGCCGAGGAGCGTCATTGCGGCGGCGACCATGATGAGCTGCCGGCCGCGCACCCAGTACGCGCGGAAATAGAGCGCGAGAAACACGAGGGTTAGCGCGATGTGCAGCGCCCACCCTTGCGGATTCGCGTAACGCGGCACATACAGCGGCGTCAGCACGAACGGCGCGAGATAAATGAGCCACGCGTACGGCGTCCAGCCGAGATCGCGATCGTGTGGGATGAGGCGGCCCATTCGCGTCAGTGTACCTGCCTCGCATCGCGCCGCGCGCCCGCGTAAGCGATCGACGCGAACACCGCCGTTGCCGCGAGCATCGCCGCAATGTGCACGGCAATCGAGCCCTCGCGCGCCGCGCCGATCACCCGCAATGCGAGCTGTGCGAAGTGATACGGCGGCAGCCACTCTGCGATTGCGTGCACCTGTTTCGGCAGGAACTGGATCGGAATCCAGAGGCCGGAAATGAAGCCCATCGGCAGATAGAGAAGGTTGACGATCGCCGCGGCGGAGCTGGGTGACGCGTAAAAGCCGACTGCCAGTCCCAGTGCACAGAAGGTGATCGAGCCGCAGACGAGCGTCGCGAGCAGCGTCAATGCGGTGGTGAAGGGGAGCGTCACATGCGCGAGCGTCCACCCCATCGTGAACAGCAGCACGACCACGATCGCGCTGAAGAGCATCGCCATCACCAGCTTCGCCACGAAATACGCTGCGATGGGCATGGGCGTGGTGCGTTTCGCTTCGAGCCAGCCGTGTCCGCGTTCAATGGCGATGGTCACGCCGAATCCGAACAGCGCCGCGCCGATCACGCCGAAGGTGCTGTAGGTCGCCAGGAGATATTCGGCCATGCGCACGCCGCCGCTCTGCCGCGAGCCGAACAGCACGCCGAAAAAGTAATAGAAAGCCATCGGGAAGATCAGCGTCGGCAGCGCGTACTGCGGATTGCGCGCGGCTTTGAGGAATTCGTATTTGATCTCGAGCAGATACAGTCTCATGAGGCCTCCAGCAGATCGATGAATGCGTCTTCGAGCGTGGCCGCGTCGCCTTTGATGTCGCGCGGCGAGCCTTCCTTGACCACCACTCCTTTGTGAATCACCACCACCCGATCGGCGAGCGCCTCCGCCTCCGCGAGATAGTGCGTGGTGAGCAGAACCGACTTGCCGCGGGCGATGAAGGCGCGGATCTGTTTCCACATCGCCCGTCGCGCTTCGACGTCGAGTCCGACCGTCGGCTCGTCGAGGATCAGAAGATCGGGATTGCCGCAGATCGCGAGCGCGAACAGCACGCGCTTCTGCTGACCGCCCGAGAGCTGGCCGAATTTGCGGCGCTCGAGCCCCTGCAGATTCGCCGCTTCGATGACTTCGTGCATCGGCAGCGGATTGGGGTAGTAGGACGAGAAGAGATGAATGTGCTCGGCGACGCGCAACGTTTCCGGCACGCGCGCGATCTGCAGCACCGCGCCGATGCGCGTGCGCGTGGCCGCATCGCGCGGGTTCTCACCGAAGACGCGCACGACGCCGCTGGTCGGCTGCACGAGCCCGAGCAGCGTACGGACGGCCGTCGTCTTTCCCGCGCCATTGGCGCCGAGGAGCGCGACGAGCTCGCCGGGGTTGATCTGAAAGTCGAGACCGCGGAGCGCATCGATCTCGCCGTAGGTTTTCGTGACACGGGTGAACTGCGCAGGTGTGCTTCTCATGGAGCACAAGATGGGGCTTTGTTGACGCCGGGAAGAGTGGAGAAGGTCAGGGGGTGGGGGTGACGATTGTCACGATTTTGGCCGGGGGCTCGTCTTTCTTGAAGTGGCGAGTAGCGTGTGGCGAGTTGCCAGGGCGTTGTCGCCTGGACGAGGCGTAGTGGCCAGCGCGCGAGCGGGCGTGGCTCGTCCGGCGTGTCATCCCGAGCGAAGTCGAGGGATCCCCTGCGTACGGGGCAGGTGCGTGCGAGT
>JALYOB010000553.1 GCA_030857085.1 Acidobacteriota bacterium
ACTCCAAACTACTTCGTCACCACAATCCGGTCCCACATCAAATGCTTGTACCGGAACCAGATCGCATCGCGCTGGCGTGAGCGCGCGCTCGGATAGGCGCGATTCCAGAACGCCTCGTGTTTCGTCGCCCCTTCGAACAGACGCACGATCTCTGCGACGCTCCAGAAAATGTGCTCGACGTCGTAGCTTTTCGTGCGCCGCACGATCTTCGTCGCGACGAAGCGCTGTAGTGCATCGGGCAGCAGGAGCAAGCCAGGGATTCCGTAATGCGGATCGCGGCGGAAGAAGTAGCGGAAGCGCGCGGGAGTCGTGATCATGCACTCGCCGCCCTCGTTCAGCACGCGCAGGATCTCGCGCGCGAGGAACTGCGGATCGCGCACGTGCTCGATCGTTTCGAGGCAGAGCACGACGTCGAACGACCCGTCGCGAAACGGAAGCCGCTCGCCCACGCCGACGCTCGCGTGAATCGGCAGGGCGGTCTCACGCTGCAGCGCACGCAGTTCCGGATTCACGAGCACGTCGAGCGCGTGCACTTCCGTCGCTGCGTAATTCGCCACGCCGAGGGAAACGCCGCCATTGCCGGCACCGACGTCGAGCACGCGCAACGGACGTCGCGCAGGAAAACGCTCGAGCAGCCACGCGCCGACCTGCCGCCCTTCATCGAGCCGGCCGAGAGCGAACTCGCGTGTTTGCGCGAGCTCGGTCTCGACAGTCGATGCAGCGTAGATGCGCGCGAGCTCGTCCCACGCGCGATGAATCACCGGGCTACTCCGCGGGCAACGCCGAGCGGCGCGTCGCGTCGATCCAGAGATACAGACAGAGCCCGATGAACAGCACGAGCGACACGATCTGCGAGGCCGTGTCGTTGTGGAACCACCAGCTCGTGATCAGTTCCTCTTTGTACCAGGGGAACAAGCGCAGCGCCGCGCCGATGACGCCGCCTAATGCGCCGCCGGCCATGAGACCCGAGGCGATGATCACGCCGCGTTCGCGCACGGTGCGGCCGCGCACGCCGCCCACGCGGTCGGAGCGTTTGCCGATGAGATGCGAGAGCCAGCCGCCGACCAGCGCGGGCGTGTTCAATTCGAGCGGCAGGTACATGCCGAGCGCGAACACGAGCGCGGGCACGCCGAGCATTTCCATCGAGACGGCGATGAACGCACCGGCCACGAAGAGGATGTACGCGATCGGCTGGCGATTCATGAAGCCCTGCACGAGCGCCTGCATGATCGAAGCTTGCGGCGCCGCGAGCACCTGACGCACATCGCCCGGCGCAGCCTCGCCGAACTGGAACACGCGCGCGAGCATGACGATCGTGAGACCGACCGCGATTGCCGCACCGATGACCCCGAGGAACTTCACGCGCTCCTGCGCCGCGGGAGTGGAGCCGAGCCAGTAGCCGGTCTTGAGATCGGTGATGGTCTGGCCCGAAACCGAAAGCGCCGTGCAGACCATGCCCGCGATCGCCATCACGAAGAACATGCCGGTGGTGCCGGAGACGCCGAACTGCAGCAGCACCGCCGACGAGATGATGATCGTCAGCATGGTCATGCCCGACACCGGATTGCGCGCGGTCGTCGCGATCGCATTCGCGGCGACGGAAGTGAAGAAGAAAGAGAAGAGAAGCGTGAGAAGAAGTCCGATGATCAGCACCGGAATCGTCGGACGGAGCGTGCCGAAGAAGACCGCCACCGCGATCGCGCCGACGACGACGCCGGCGAGGATCGTCACGATCGACATGTCGCGATCGGTGCGCTCGCCATGCGCGTCGCCGCCCGCGCGAAACGCGCGCGCCGCGACGCTGAACGAGCCTGCGATCACGCGCAGCGACTTGATGATGCCGAAGATGCCGGCGGTCGCGATCGCACCGACGCCGATGTAGCGCACGTAGTTGCGGAAGATCTGCGCCGCTTCCATCTGCCCGATCGGCAGCGTGCCCGGATACACCGCCGACGGATAGTGACTGCCGATCATGTAGATGACCGGCACGAGCACGAAGTTCGAGAGGATGCCGCCCGCAACGAGAATCATCGACGAGCGCAGACCCATCACGTAGCCGAGTCCGAGGATGAACGCGACCGCGTCGAAGCGCACGACGATGCGCGTCTTCACCGCGAGCTCCTTCATCGCCGGGATGAACTGAAAGTCGAGGAACTCGCGCCACACCTGAAACGTGGTCACGAAGAAGTCGTAGATCGCGGAGATCGCGGTTGCCTGCAGGAGCAGCTTCGCCTGCGAGCCGCCCTTCTCGCCCGTCACCAGCACTTCCGTGATCGCCGTCGCCTCGGGATACGGCAATCGGCCGTGCATCTCGCGCACGAAGTAGCGGCGCAGCGGAATGAGAAAGAGGACGCCGAGAATGCCGCCCGCGAGGCAGATGAAGATCGTCTGCACCGGATGCGGATTGAGGTTGAGCGAGTAGAGCGCGGGCAGCGTGAAGATCGCGCCCGCGACGACCGAGCCCGAGACGCCGCCGATGCTGGTGATGATGACGTTCTCCAGCACCGACGAGCGGCGGCGAAAGACGCGCGCGAGGCCGATGGCGAGGATGGAGATGGGAATCGCCGCCTCCATCACCTGCCCGACTTTCAATCCTGAATAGGCCGAGGCAACGGTGAAGATGATGCAGAGAAAAAAGCCCCACCCGACCGCGCGCGCCGTCGTCTCCGGCGGCGCCTCCGTGGCCGGCACCATCGGCTCGTACGCAACGCCCTCCGGCAGCGGAACGTACGCATTCTCAGGAAGGGACTTGGTTTCGGTCGTCTCCATCTAGCTCACTCTCCGTGGGGCGACATGGTAATTCGGTTGTCGGTTCTTGGTTGTCTGTTGTCGGTTATCGGTTATCGGTTGTCGGCGCTCCGCTCTTTCGTGTCATCCCGAGCGAAGTCGAGGGATCCCCTGCCTACGCAGCGCGCATTCGCCTGTCGGAAGGGGATGCCTCGACTGCGCTCGGCATGACACAAAGCCCGGCCTCGACGACAAACCCCGCGGCCACTGGCGACTGGCAACTGGTCAACGACACCGCCCAGGCACAGACGCCCCCCCAACTCGCCACGCACTACTCGCCACTCCAGTTATCCTCCCGCTCGTGCGCCGCCCCCTCCCCTTCCAGGTCCGCCTGCTCGCGTTCGCTGCGTTGCTCAATGACGCGGCGAGTGAGTTGATCTATCCGTTGTTGCCGGTGTTTCTCACGGCTACGCTCGGCGCATCGCCGGCGGTGGTGGGACTGATCGAAGGTGCGGCGGACGGACTTGCGTCGATCCTCAAATACTTCTCCGGCGCATGGTCGGATCGGTCGAAGCGGCGGAAGCCGCTGATCGTTGCGGGGTACGGGCTGGCGGCGAGTGCGCGGGCGCTCATCGCGCTGGCGACGGCGTGGCCGTTCGTCCTCTTCGCGCGTCTGGTCGATCGCACCGGCAAAGGAATGCGCTCGGCGCCGCGCGA
>JALYOB010000554.1 GCA_030857085.1 Acidobacteriota bacterium
GCTACGGTCCGATCACCGCCGCGCGGTTTACGCATCGCGGCACGACCTACCAGGCGTTCCGTCATCAGATGGACGACGGCCGCGCCGGTTTCTACGCGTCGACCGGCGCGCCGCTCCGCAAGCAGTTCCTCAAGGCGCCGCTCAAGTTCCCCCGGCTGACCTCGGGATTCTCGAAGAAGCGGTTTCATCCCGTGCTCAAGTACTTCCGTCCGCACAACGGCGTCGATTACGGTGCACCGATCGGCACGCCGGTCATGACCACCGCGGACGGCGTGGTGGTCGAGGCACGCTTCAGCCCGACCGAAGGCAACTTCATCCGCGTCCGCCACTCCTCGCGCATCGACACCTGCTACCTGCACCTCTCGCGCTTCGCCAAAGATCTCAAGCGGGGCACGAAGGTCATGCAGGGAGACGTCATCGGCTACGTCGGCATGACCGGTCTCGCGACCGGACCGCATCTCGATTACCGGGTGAAGGAAGACGGCAAGTGGCTCGATCCGCTGCAGCTCAAGTCGATCACGCCCGACCCGCTCCGCGGCGAGTCGCTGCGCCGTTTCCGCGCGAGCGTCGCCCGCCTCGCGCCGCACCTCGCGCCCTCGCCGGAGATGCTCGCGCGCAAGGCCGTACCGCAACGGGCACTTTTCTAGCAAAATCGCGCTCCACCTATGAACAAGGTCATTGTCCGCGCGCCGGTTCGCGCTGATCTCGCCGGCGGAACTCTCGATCTCTGGCCGCTCTATCTTTTTCATCCCGGCTCGCGCACGGTCAACGTCGCGATCTCGTTTTTCGCCGAGTCGGAGGTGGCCGAGACCGGCAGCGGCGCGATCGAAATCCATCTGACGGATCAGCAGTACCGCCAGCGCTACGAGTCGCATCAGGAACTCGCGGCCGATCCGAAGGCGGCGCTTCTCCATCGCGCGCTCGAGCACTTCAAGCTCAGCGGCATCAGCATCACCACCCGCACCGACGCCCCTCGCGGCTCCGGCCTCGGCGGCTCGTCGGCGCTTTCGATCACGCTCGTCCGCGCGCTTTCCGAGCTCGCAGGCCAGCCGGTCGAAGGCGAGGACCTCATCTTCCTCGTCCGCGATCTCGAAACGCGCCTCCTCGGCGTCCCCGCCGGCATTCAGGATTACTACCCGCCCGTCTTCGGCGGCCTCGGATCGCTGCATCTCATGCCCGGCAAGCCCGCCCGCCATGCGCTGCAAACCTCCGTGCACGACCTCGGCGCGCACATGCTCATGCACTACACCGGCGTGGCGCATTTCTCCGGGACGAACAACTGGGAGCTCTACAAGCGCCACATCGACGGCGACACGAAAGTGCAGAAAGGTCTCGCGAACATTGCCGAGACCTCGATCGAAATGGAGCGCGCGCTCGACGCCGGCAACTACGAAGCCGCAGGCGCCGCGTTGCGCAAAGAGTGGGAGCATCGCAAAGCGCTCATCGACGGAAACTCCACGCCGGAAATTGACGCCGCCATCGATGCTGCAAACGCAGCAGGTGCGTGGGGCGGCAAAGTCTGCGGCGCAGGCGGCGGCGGTTGCATCGTCTTCCTCTTCCCGCCCGAGCGCCGCGAGGCGATCGTCAAGGCCCTGGCGAACGTCCCCGGACGCGTGCTCGATGTCGCGCCGGTGCCGCACGGCATGACCGTCGATCGTGAACGCGACGCGCAGGCGCCGCCGCCGCGTCCGCGCTTTCACGCGCGCAGCAGCGCGGGCACGCTCGATCAGCTCTACGTTTCGGGCGGCAGCGGCAGCTATCGTCCGTACGTTCTGGCGGAAGCGATCGTCACGCACGTCGAAGGACGCAGCGGCCTGCATCACCAGACCACGCGCTCGTACATCGCTCCGCTCGTCCCTGCCGACGGCCGGGTGATGTGGCACCAGGCATCGCTCATCGATCAGGAAAAGCTCGACATCCGCGCCGTGCCCGCGGCGACGCGCGCGAATGAGGCGACCATCAGTCCGGATGCGCTCGCGCAAACGGCCGCGAACGGCGAGGACGGATTCCGCCAGTTCCTCGAGCAGAACGAACGGCTGCACATCTTCCATAACGCCGGCTTCGGCATTTACTCCGAGCCGACCGAAACGCGGCAGTCGTTCATCGAGCGCTGCATGGAAGCGGCGAACCGCCAGCTCGAAGACGAGCAGGAGCGCCTCGAGCACACCTTCCGCCGCCGCATCGACCAGCTTCGCGAACGCAGCGAGCGCGAACAGCGCGAGATCGAAAAGAACGAAGACACGATCCGCAGCGAAGGGCAGGAAGTGAACGTGGCCTGGGGTCAGGCGCTCTACAACATCACCAGCGGCCGCCCCGCCGCGGTCGCCGACTCCGGCGGCTCGTCCGTGCGCGAAACCGACTACCTCGACAACATCGCCCTCATGCAGAAGACGTGGGATCGCGAGCTGCAGACCAAGCGCGACGACCTCTACGCACAGGCGCGAGCGATCGAAGAAATCTCGGTGATTCCCACCTCGAAGAACATCGAGGTGACCAAGTTCGTGATCCTCTGGGCCGCCGCGCTCCCGTAGCGCGGCGGAATACCCCCGGCCCTGAATCGTTAGTGCATCCGCGCGTGGTACGATCCCGCGTGAGTCGGGCAGTAGCGCAGCCTGGTAGCGTACCTGAATGGGGTTCAGGTGGTCGGGGGTTCAAATCCCCCCTGCCCGACCAAACACACACCCCTCCCTCCTCCTCCCCAAAAATCCCCGCAGGCGTGCGAGCGATCACAAAAGGACCGCGCTCAATTCGCGTACCCTGTTTCGATCCGCTCGACCCACAACTGAATGACGCGTCTCGCGACGCCCATAGGAGACTGCCTGCTCATGGTCCATCTTCTCCGGCTCGTCATGTCCTCCGCAGCCCTGACGCTGCTTTGCTTTTCGACGTCCCTTACGGCGCAGACCGTCGTGTATGTCGCTGAAACCGCCGCTCCGTCTCGCGTGACGGGTGAGGTCACCGCCGCGAAAGTGCGCTGGAACTGCGGCGGCTCGACGTGCAAGACATCAGCGCCTGCGCAGCTCAACCAGCAGGAGATGTGCAGCGATCTTGCGCGTCAGGTGGGGCCGCTGAAGGCATATCGCTACGGCGAGACCTCCCTCGATGCCGCGCAGCTGCAGCAGTGCAACGGAAGCAAAGCCGGCAAACTCCAGGTCCCGATTCCGCCGGTGATCCGGCCGTCGGCAGGACAGGTCGCGACGCAAAAACCGGCCGGCTCGCCCGTTGCGCGCGTGCCGAAAGAACTCATGTTCAAGACGCCCGAGCAGTGGCGGAGCCTCTACGCCTCCAAGCTGCAGAGCGCGCCCAAACAGATCGCGGATGCGATCAACCTGAAAAACGCTTCGCTCAAAGCAGCCGGGAAGTCGTTCACGGTCGGATTGACGAGCGTCTACTTTCAGCCGCTCGATCGCATCACCGGGCTCAAACTCCCCGCGAATCCGTCC
>JALYOB010000555.1 GCA_030857085.1 Acidobacteriota bacterium
TGGTGAGATCGAGCGGGCCGACGCTGAACACCGGCTCGCCGGTCTTGTCGGTGTAGTGAAACTTGACCTCGGCGAACTCGATCGTTTCGAAACCGCTCCGCTGCGTGTGGGGCTCGTTCGGCACGTCGCTCGCGGCGCCGGCGAGGACCTGTTCGAGATCGTCGATCGCGGCCACGGCAACGTCGGCGGCACTGAACACCGGCAGCGCGCCGATGACGTTCGCGAGCGGCCCGATGATGAAGAGGATCGTTGCGGCGGCCTTCGTCACGATCATCGTGTCGGGCGGATAGAGCCGCGGCAGGACGAAGACGATGGCGGCGATGAGGGCGTAGAAGATGGTCTGCGAAAAGATGTAATGAATCGAGAATCGCTGCCCGGAATCCATCTTCAGGGTCGCGAGATCGCTGGAGGTGCGATTCATTTCGTGAACGAGGTCGGCGCCACGCGCCTCATTCACTTTCACCTCCTTGAATCCTTCGAGCAGCCCGGTGAGCTGATCGAAAAAAGTGTTCTCGCGCACGATCGCCTGCTGATTCGTGCGCACGAGCTCCGCGACGGAGCGGAAGTGGATCGTCAGCCCGATCACGGCCGCGGCCAGCGTCATGAAGAACGCGGTGCGGGAGATGAAGGCGAGATAGCAGACGGCGAAGAACACCATGATCGCCGCCTCGATGGCGATGATGGCCGAGGCGCTTGCGGTGGAGATGGTGACGATGTGCTTCGAGACGCTGGCGTAAATGCTGGCGCGGCCGACCTGCTCGAGCGGCAGCAGATCGGCGTTGCGGATGCGGTCCGCAAGGCGGCGGCGCAGGCGGTCGAGAATCGTTTCGACCAGATCGATCGACGCGATGAGAATGTAGCGCTGCGCGATGATGAACAGACCGATGGCGACCACGAACGCGACCATCAGCCGCCACGACACTTCATCCGCATCGAGCCCCGCGCCGCTGTTGATCAGGCCGAGGAGCAGGGCATTGAGAAGACCGGCGAGACCGGCCATCACGCCGATGCGTGTGACGGTGCCGGGTGATTCGCTCCGCAGGAGCCGCAACAATCGCATCGGAGTCTTTCGGGTCGAGGAACGGGCGGACATCGCTGTCCGCCCGTCGAGCGATTAGGTCGCGAGCGGGTTGTGCCGGCCGAGCATGTCGGAGGCGACGCGCTTCCCTTCTTCGACGCTCGCGTGGAAGTGCTCGCGTACGCGATCGGGATTGAAGGTGAGCAGCGTGCCGCCCGACTCGAAGTGCATGACGAAGACGCGTCCGAGCGCCCACGTCAGGCCGGCCGCGAAGATCGGCACCGAGACGCCGCCGATGAAGGGTCCGATGATCGGCACCGCCTTGATCAGGCTTCCGAGCGCGCTGAACGAGAGCGGATGCGGCAGCACGCCGGCGAGCAGTGCGCCGACGACGGCCTTGCCGCGCTCTTCTTTCCAGTCCACGCCGTACATCCGCGAGATGTCGCGCACCATCTTCACTTCCACCGCGGTGATGGCGGCGAGATCGAGCACGGGAAACGGAAGGATGCTCGCGCCCAGCGCCCACAGCATATGCTTGCGAATGAGCTTTTCGGACGGCGTTTCCCCCTGGACTTTGTCCTGGATCTCGCCGACTGTCGTTCCCTTGTCAATGTCCGTCATGCGCTATTTCCTCCTTTGTTGATGAGTGCAGACACACCTCTCCTGTGGTGACGACCGCGCTCGGTGACGAGTCTTTTTTGCTGATTGGCTACTCTTCCTGCTTACAGGAAGGATGGAACTATCTCACCCGATTTTCGGGGTCGCGTTCGAGCTCGGTCCGGAGGCGCCGCCGCGCCCGGAACAGGACGCGATTGAAGTGAAGGGCGCTGAGGCCGAGATCGGCGCAGATGGCTTCTTTCGATTCTTCGAAGAGATAAAAGCGCTCGAGCAGTTCGCGATACCGCGGCGGACGCAGACGGCTCAGGGCGATGCGCATGCGGGCGATCTTCTCGTCGTGGAGCATGGCCGCGAGCTGCTCGGGCCGCGGGTCGGCCATCTCCAGCGGAATGGGCTGCGATGGCCGCGATTTGCGATGCCGCGCGAGGATGAGTTTGCGTGCGGTCTGTTTGACGTACCCTTCGAGCGCGGCGGGATCGTCGAGCGGCTTGCGCCGCAATCGCGCAATCACGCTCGCCATCGTCTCCTGCAACAAATCCTCGGCCGTCCAGCGGTCGGGCGCCGCCGCCCGCAGCAGCCGCTCGACCGGCGGCGCATACCGCGCGACGAGCTCCCGCTCCGCCTCCCGATCCCCCGTCCCGATCCTCACGACCAGAGACACAGCATCCGCCGCCGACAGCCCTTCTCCACTCCGTTCCACAAGCCCCACTTTCCCGGACCCATCCGGAGAATCGAGCTTATGGAGGTAATGCGTTAATTACCGTTCAAAAGGAGACATCAGAAGGGGTTGAGGGGGCGTGTAGAGGGGAACTGCGGGGTTGGTTCGTGTTCAGGGAGGGGTGTGGAAGCGGGGAAAGGGGGGGTTGTGACACAGGACGTAGAACGCACGGGACGGTGGCGATGCGATCACGCTCTCGCTGCGCTCCTGAGTCATCAACTTTGGTTGCGATGCGGATCGATCACTGCGGACCTGCTGCGGCAATCCGCCGTTGCGCCCGAGGCAATCTGTCCTCACCCGCCGCGCGATCCACTGCCGCCTCGAACTGCGCGGAGCTCTGCGTGCGCGTAAAGTCGGCGGCGCGCCGCGCGCCACGCTCACGCAGCTGCTGGTGCAGCGCGCGGTCGTACCAGAGCGTGAGCATCGCCCCCGCTACAGTTTCAGGCTCGAGGTTGCCGACGAGCAGCGCTGCGTCGCCAGCCGCTTCACGTGTGCCACCGCGGTTGGCGGTGATCACCGCCGTGCCGGCTGACATGGCCTCCACGACCGGGATGCCGAAGCCCTCGAATGCAGAGGGGAAAACGAACGCATACGCCGCGGCGTACTGCCGCCACAGCTCCTCTTCCGAAGTCACGCCAAGGAAGCGGATCGGGTAGTCTCGCGCGGCATTGCGCACCACCTGCACCACTTCGCGTCCGCACTCCCGATAGGAAACGTCGCCGATGAGCGTCAGCGACGCCTCTTCGCGATCGCGGGCGGAGAGACGATCGTACGCTCGCATGAATGCCTCTACGACCAGGCGGTGATTCTTGCGTGGTTCGAACTTCCCGACGTGCAGAAACGCGAACCGCTGCCGCTTCGGTGGCGTTTCGCGCGGCTGCAGGAAAGGATAGATGACGTTCATCCGCGGCTCGGCGAGCGGAAAGAGGCGCAGGATCTCGTCACGCGAAAAGCGGGAGCATGTCGGGACGCTCGCGGCCGTATCAATCGTCACGCAGAACATCGCGATCACGTACCGCCGCATTACGTTCTCGTCGAGATCGTACAGTTCGCGGAGTCGAGTGCTATGCCACGAGGGCAGC
>JALYOB010000556.1 GCA_030857085.1 Acidobacteriota bacterium
CACGAAGCGTCGCGGCAAATGAGAATCGGCTCATAAAAGTAGGTCCGGATCAGGTCAGTTCGTGCTGCGGTTCAGGTCACGAAAAACGTCAGTTGTCGCTGGTGCAATTCGAACTGTGCAACCCGCTTGCCGTACTCAGCGGAGCCCCGGCACCGCCGGGAGTTTCTCGAGCGCCGCGGCAAGCGCGTCGATGCAGAGATGCCCGTTGGTTTTCGCGGGATCGGCGGGGACGAAGAGCTGCACTTCATTCACCACCTGCCCCGAGACGGGGTTCTGGATCGTGAGCTCGTTGCCGTCGTCGACCTGAATCGTGATCGCACCCGGAGAGCGCCAGCCGAACTGCACGGAATGCCAGCCGCTGCCGAGGGAGATCCAGTCGCTGCGATTGCCGGTCGTCGTATCGGCGTTGTACTGCACCGCGCGCACCGCCTTCGCCTTCGGGTCGTAGTCGATGCGAGCTACACGTTTTACGGCCGTGCCGCTGCGAACGTTGAGGGTGTAGAGGCCATAGACGTCGGTGCCGGAGGCGGCGTCGGCCTTCATGTAGAAGCGGGAGTAGAGAACGGAGGTGGCGTTGCCGGTCGGCGCGATGTTGCGTGCGATGAAAATCCGTTTCTCGCCGCTCAGGTCCGCGCCCGTCGGTCCTTCGTACGCGCACGACGCGTTCAGCTGAAGGGCTGCTTCCTCACCGCGCCAGCCCGGCAGCACTTCCGCGGCGGGCATCGCGCAGTTGAAGTGCTCGCGCATCCGGTCGTTGCGGGAAGGCGACTCGAGCGGAAAGCGAACGCCGTTCGAAAGACGACGAATGACGTTGCGCGTGATGCCGGCGACGAGCGGATCGCTCGCGAGCGCGATCGGCCAGTCCTGCGTGCCGGCATTGAACGTCACCGCGCCCTGGGCGTTGACGTAGTAGCCGATCACGCCGTAGCCGGAGCCCGCGGGGACGGTCGCGAGGATGTGAAAGGTGAGCGGCGTGGCGTCGGAGCCATCGGGCGCGACGGCGAGGCCGTTGCCGTCGCAGTTGAAGAGAACTCCGTCCGTCTCCCCTCCCGCTGCGGCTCGTCCGAACTGCGCGCCCGCCTGCGTGGCGAGACCTTCGAACACCCAGCTGGCGGGCTCAGTGACGGTGTACGGCACGCGCTGCTCGAGCGGCACCGACTTGTCGCGATTCACGTAGCCGCCGTTGCGGAACGACGACCCGGTGATGAGGTTCTCCGGCCGATTGACCGGCTCGGCGTACCAGTTCACCGTCACGTGTGCGTTGTCGACGCCATTGAGCGGATCGGACGCGGCGTCCTTGTAGACGCGCATCACGCGGTTCTGATTTTCGAGGCGCACCTGCCACCACATCGTGTTGCCGCCGAAGATGGCGATGTGGCCGCCCATCGCGCTGTAGGCCTCGAGATTCGCGCGTGCGCTCGCGGTCCAGTATTCGGAGTGACCGACGAAGATCACGAGCTTGTAGCGAGGCAGGAGCGTCGGATCTTCAAGATCGGTATCGGCCGCCACTTCGAAGGGGAAGTTGTTCGCGCGCATGAAGTCGGCGAACGGCTTGTCCCAGCGCGGAAAGCGTCCGAGGCCGTTGTTGTCGTGGTACGGGCGATCGAAGGAAACGGCCGAGGAACGCGAGGGAGAGTCCGAGGGATAGACGTTCAGATTGCCGAACGTGTTGTACGCCTGATAGGTGTTCGTCGAGACGACCACCAGCGTTTGTGACTGCGCCGCCGGGATGGCGGAGCGCACGACGAAAAAGATGTTGCGGACGCCGGCGCTGGTCGGGAAGCGGGCGGCGTATGAGCCGCTCGGAAGATTGGCCGGAACGTCGAAGACCGTGGTGACCGGCCAGCCGCAACCCTGCGCCGAAAGACCGGTGCAGTTGCGCGCCTGGGAGGTGAGATTGGGAATCGTCTTCACGACCGCGTCGGTCGCGAGATTGATGATGTCGAGGGAGAAGGGGGAGACGCTGGTCGCGATGCGGAACGCGATCGGCGAACCCTGGGCGACGCTGCTCGCATCGGCATAGCCGCCCTGTGCGTAGAGCGGGTTGGGGGTGATGGAGGGGGCGGTGACGGCGCGGCGGCGCGCGGCCGCGTTCGCCGGGAACGTAGCAGAGATGAAACAGAACGCTGCGAGCAAAACCGCCGTATGAGACCGGGACATGGAACGTCGGCTCCGATTCGATTGAGTTGTGCGGATCAGTTGCTGAGAGAGAAAGACTGCCGGACGGCGAGCAACTGCAAGTGCGTTGCCGCTGACAGCCGCCGCTCCGCGCAAACGCCTGCGCTACCACCCGCGAAACGCAAGCAGGTCGCGCTGATACGTCTCCACGACTTCGGAGAACGGCTGGTGGCCGGCCGTGTAGAGGACGGCGGTGTGGACCATCAGTTCCTGCGGAATGGCGACGCGCTGGTGCGATCGCGGCCGCGGACGCAGTTCCCAGCCGCGCGCCAACGGTGCCCAGAGGAGCGTCACCGCAATCGTGCGGCGATACGGCGCGAGCTCCCGCACGACTTTCCCGAACGGACTATCGGTAGTCTCGAGAGCGCGATTCATCTCCGGTGTGAGGCGCGCCGGAACGTACCAGTTGTCGGCGACCGAGAACGTGTGCGCGCCGCACTGCAGCCGCACGTGGCGATAGCGGACTTCGCTCGCTGAGGTGACGCCGAGGCGCTGCAATTGCTCTGCGGAGGGGGTTTTCTGGGCGTTTGTATCGCGAATGGCGACGATCTTCGGATCGGCCGCCATCGCATGATCGCGGCACCAACGCTCGAGCGTCGCGGTCGCGCTCGGCGCAGCGAGGATGTCGGCGTTGAGCGTCTCTAACAGCGCGAGCAACTCGACACGGGTCGTGTACGTGTTCTGCGATGAGGCAGTGCTGCACGCGCTCAGGAACAACGCCGCGAGGACGGCGGCGACCGAGAGGGAGAAGCGTTTCATAAAGGGGGCGCGATTGTGGCACGAGCGGCCGGGGCAAGAGCCTCGGCGCCAGCCGCCTGCCGTCCCCTCCGCCACCACCCTCGCCGCACCGCTGCCAATAAATGTGGCGATGAATTTGCAGAAAAGCCCGATGCCGCGGCGGCAGCTTCCCGGCGCGGTCAGTTTCCACGCAGTCTCGGCAGTACTGCAACCACAGGGTCCGTCAATGTCTGAATACCATTTCGAATACGAGGTCGCCCGGTACAGCGGGATGTCTCCCGCCGAACGGAAGGCCGAGGAAAAACTCCGCAAACGTGTCAAAGGCATCGTCTTCGGGACCGATACCGGCTCCGGCGCGTATTACTACGACCTCATCACGCGGCATCCGATCGGCGCCCGCGCCAAGCGCGCGGTCGATCTGCTCGCCTCCACCATTGCCATCACGCTGCTCTCGCCCGTGTTCCTCGCGATCATGGCGGCGATCAAGCTGACGAGCAAAGGTCCGATCATCTTCCGGC
>JALYOB010000129.1 GCA_030857085.1 Acidobacteriota bacterium
CACGAGTGTCGCGGAGGCTTGGCCTGCAAGACGGGTCCGGGCCCGTGGGCCCGGCCGCCGGAGGCCCCCCGTCAAGCCCGCCGGAAAGCCAGCGAAACGTTCGAGCCGCCGAAGCCGAACGTGTTCGACAGAGCGTTCGACATCGGCAGGGGGCGGGGCGTGTGGGGGATGTAATCGAGCGGGCAATCGTCGGCGGCGTTGCCGAGGCGGAGCGTGGGGGGCGCGAGTTGGTTCTGGAGCGCGAGCACCGTCACGACCGCTTCCACCGCACCGGAGGCGCCGAGCGTGTGGCCGAAGAATGATTTGCTCGAGGAGACCGGCACGCTGTGTCCGAGGGCAGCGATGATCGCTTTCGTTTCCGCGGAATCGTTGAGGAGCGTGCCGGTGCCGTGCGCGTTCACGTAATCCACTGCCGCCGGCGAGAGCTGCGCTTCGTTGAGCGCGCCGCGCATGGCTGCTTCCGCGCCGCGGCCGTCTTCGGCGGGTGCGGTTGGATGATGCGCGTCGCAGGAGGCGCCGTAGCCGCAGAGCTCCGCGAGGATCGTGGCGCCGCGTGCGACTGCATCGTCCCAGCGCTCGAGGACCAGATAGCCTGCGCCTTCGCCGAGCGTGATCCCTTTCCGCGACGCGCCGAAGGGTGAGCATGGCTCCGGATCGACGGCCTGCAGGACATTGAAGCCGCTGTAGGTGAGGCGGCAGAGCGCGTCGCTTCCTCCGGCGAGGGCGACGTCCGCATGGCGGGAACGAAGGAAATCCGCGGCCATGCCGATCGCCGCTCCGGCAGAAGCGCAGGCGGTGGCGTTCGAGATCACACCGCCGCCGAGGTTGAAGACGCGCGCGACGGCATCGGAGGGGCTGGACGTCGGCTGCTGCAGCACGCGCGAGGCGGGTGCGCGGCGGCGTCCGGCGATGATGCGGCGGAAGTAATACTCCTCCCCTTCCAGCAGGCCGCCGGTGGACGTGCCGGTCGAAACGACCGCGCGATCGAGCGCGACATTGCCCGCCTGCTCGAGCGCTTCCTTTGCTGCAGCGACTGCGAGCAGATCGGTGCGTGAGAGGCGCTTCGCCTCGCGACGTCCGATCGGCAGTTCGGCCACCGCTTCCGCGGCGATCTCGGTCGGGAACGTCTCGCCGGGAAAGCGAGTCATGCGGCCGATGCCGGCGCGGGACTCCTCGATGGACTGCCACACTTCCGCTTTGTTGCGGCCGATCGAGCAGATGATGCCGGCGCCGGTGACGGCGATGCGGGTGGAAAGGTCAGGTTTGCGCATCGGTGGAGGCCGCGAGGTAGAACCTGCCGCGCACGGCTTCTACTCCATCGACCCGTCCGATTCCACTGAAGCGAAACGTCCCCCCGAACTGCGCCTCGAGCGTGACCGTGCAGACGAGCTCATCGCCCGGAACGATCTCGCGCAACACCTCGCACCGATCCATCCCCGTGAGAAACCCCTGCTCCTTCAGCACCAGACCGCCCGCAAACTGCGCCATCGCCTCGAGCACCATCACCCCGGTGGGAAGGATGTCGTTGGCCGTGCAGAGATAGACCCCTTCAATGGTCTTGTCGTCAATGCGACGCACCGCGCTCGCGGCGCGGAAGGGGATCTGGTGAGGAAGGTGGGAGAGCCAGGTTTGCATTCGAGTGGCGAGTAGTGTGTGGCGCGTTGCCAGGGCAGTTTCGCCTGGACGGCACCGCGGCAACATTCAAGGCCGCCCCTCATCCGCCCTTCGGGCACCTTCTCCCCGCACGCGGGGAGAAGGGCAACTGCCCATGGTTCTCCCCTCGCCCCGCTTGCGGGGAGAGGGTGGCGCGCAGCGCCGGGTGAGGGGCCGTGCGCACTATGCGCGCGACTGCGCGCCCAATTTCGACTCCACAAACTCCGCCAGCGTCGCGATGCTCTTGAACGAGTCCCTTGCTGACGTCTCGTTTTTCACGTTGATGCCGAACTCGCTTTCGAGCATCACCACGATCTCGAGTGCGTCGATCGAGTCGAGGCCCAGACCACCCGCGAAAAGCGGATCGTCGTCCCCGATCTCCTCGGGTGTCATGTCTTCGAATTTCAGCCGCTCGATGAGCAGCTCTTTCAGTTTGCGTTTCAGGTCCGTAGTCATAAGAGATACCGATGTCAGTGTAACAGTCAGGCGCTCGCCGCCGCGGGCAAGGCGTCCCATGCGATGCGCGGCGCGATCGTGCCGAGGCGTTTCTGCAGCTGCACGAGTGCAAAGAAGATCGCGAGCTTCATTCGATTGTTGCGATTGCTGAAGATGTCTCCGGCGAGCACGCCCACGACCGCCTCGAGCAGCCCCCACCGCTCGCTCGGCTGGAGGAAGACCTCCAGAAACTCGCGGTCGTAAAAGCGCTCGATGAACCGAAGGTACTTGTCGAAGCCGCGCGAGATCTCGCGCTGATAGTCATTCAATGCGCGCATCGAGCCGGTGCGCAGACGCTCGAGCACCGCGCTGGCCGCAAGGTCCGCCGACTTCATCGCCATGAACACGCCGGTGGAGAAGATCGGATCGAGAAATCCCGCTGCATCGCCGACGAGCACGTAATTCGAGCCGGCAATGTTGCGCATGCGGAACGAGAAGTCCTTGCGCGCATACACCTGCGTCACGCGTTCGGCGTTCTTCATCCGCTCGGCAACCCAGGGGCTGGCGGCGATGGTCTGATTCAGCAGCTCTTCCGGCTGCAAACCGCACTGCCGGAAATGCTCGCGATCGACCACGAGTCCGACGCTCATCACGTCCTGCGTGACGGGGATCAGCCAGAACCAGGCGTTCTTGAGCACCACGATGATCGTGCTGCCGCCGTCTTTGCCTTCCGCGCGAGGAACATTGCGATAGTGGGCGAAAAAGGCGATTTTCTTGAGCGATTCGACTTCGCCGCGATCCCCGACCTTGCTGCCGACGACCGAGCCATGTCCGCTCCCATCGACCACGAAGCGCGCTTCGAGCGTCTCGCCGTGCACGGTGCGCACGGTGGCGACGTTCGGATCCGACAGATCGATCGTGGCCACGCCGGTCTCCTGCCGCACGACGACGCCCTGCTTTTCGGCATTGCGCAGCAGGAGATGATCGAACTCGGCGCGCTTGACCTGAAATGAGCGCCGATACGGATCCTGCAGCCGCTGGTCGAAGCGGAAGCTGTAGCCGGTCTGCCCGTCCGCCGTCACGAAATACGCGCCGTATTTGGGCACGCACTCGCTCTCTGCGATCTCGTCCGTGACGCCGAGGCGATTGAAGAGATCGTTGTTGTACGGGAGCAGCGACTCCCCGATCTGAAAACGCGGGAAACGTTCGCGCTCGAGAAGTGTTACCGAGAGTCCCTGCTGTGCGAGGAGCGTCGCGGTCGTGGAACCGGCCGGACCTCCGCCAATGACGATGACGTCGCGCATCGCCGGGCACAAACGTGAGACGAGCGAGAGCTCATTCCTCACATGTTATTCTGCCGAACCGGTCCATGTACGAAACGTTCCTAGCCCTCGCGCAGAGCGAGCCGCGCGCAGCCGCGCTCATCGACGGCGACACGGGTCACGTGACGACGCGTGACGCGCTGGTGGTCCGCGCGAACGAGCTCGCGGCCGAGCTCTCCAGCCGCGGATTGCGCGCCCGCGACGCGCTCGCCATTCAGCTCCCGAACTCGGTCGATTTCGTGGCGACGTTCCTCGCCGCGTGCAAGCTCGACCTGGTCGTCCTCCCCATCGATCGCGACGCTCCCGCCACCGAGGTCGCCAAAATCCTCGGCCACTTCGCGGTGCGCGCGCTCGTGTTCCGCTGCGAATCGACGTCGATCTCGATGCGCGAGATCAGCGAACGCCCCGCGGTTCCGCACGACGCGCGGCTCGTGAAGCTCACGTCCGGCTCGACCGGTCTGCCGAAAGGCGTCGTGACGACGGAAGCGAATCTGATCGCCGACGCAACCAACATCTGCAGCACCATGCACATCACCCCGCGCGACCTCAACCTCGGCGCGATTCCCTTCTCGCATTCGTACGGCTTCTCGAATCTCGTGACGCCTCTGCTGCTGCAGGGCACCCCCGTCGTCGTTTCGAACGACTACCTGCCGCAGGCGCTGATCGAGCTCGCGAATCGTCATCGCTGCACGGTCGCTCCGCTGATTCCGATGGTGTTCGCGCATCTGATTTCGACCGCACACGGCACGTTCCAGACGGTGCGCACGTTCCTGTCCGCCGGCGCGCCGCTGCCTGCATCAACCTCCCGCCGTTTCCGCGAGCGTTTCGGCACCGACATTCATTCGTTCTACGGTTGCAGCGAGTGCGGCGGGATCACGTATGACCGCGTCGGCGGCGCTGTCGAACGCGGCACGGTCGGCACAGCGATGGACAACGTTGAGCTCACCATCACCGGCGCGCGCCTCGGCATCCGCAGCGCGTCGGTCGCGGCCGGATATCTGCTCGATGCGAGTACGTTTCAGCCGCTCCTTGCAGGCGAGTTCACGTCGGATGATCTCGTGGAGTTGCGCGAGGGGGAGGTCGCACTCACCGGCCGCGCGGGAGATCTCATCAATACCGCGGGCAAGAAGGTGAATCCGCGCGAAGTCGAGGCGGTGCTCCTGCAGCTCGAGGGAGTGCGCGAGGCGAAGGTGTACGGCGAGGCGGCGGGCGCACGCGGGGAAGTGGTTGCCGCGGCGATCGTGGCGACGCCGAACGTCACTCGCGAACAGGTGCGCGAGTTCTGCCGCGCGCGCCTTTCGCTGCACAAAGTGCCGCGCATCGTGAAGCTCATCGACGAGATGCCGGTCGACGAGCGCGGCAAGGTCAAGCGGGCGGCGTTAGCGGAGCTGTAGCCGCTTCGCTGCGCTTCGACCGACGAAAGCGCAACCGCGCGACTTCTGCCTCCGCGCGCATCCAGATGCGGATGCCGCGCAGCACCATGCGCAGCGGCCCGAGGCCGAGGTTGAAGTACGCCTTGATGCGGCGTCCGTTGTTGCGCACGCCGGCAACGCCCGCGGCGCGGCGCTTCTCCGCAATCGCTTTGAAGCGCGCGTTGTACATGCGCATGAAGTGATAGCTGATGAAGGCAGGCTTCGGCCCGAGCACCGGCATCCAGTGAAACTTCTTCAGCAGCTTGTACGCGGGCATGACGACGAAGAGGTAGTACTGCGCCGTGTCGATCAGCATTGCGGCGCTGAGCAGATCGCCCTCGCCCATGTAGTAGTACTTGTCTTTGTACACCGCGCGGAAGAAGCGCCAGTACGAGCGGAGAAAGGTCTCGTTGTGCTCGGCGATGGCGGCGGTGATGTCCGCGTTCATCGCATCCTTCCTGATGATCTCGACGGTCGCCTCGATGCTGAACGCGGCGTGATCGAGTCCCGGCGAATAGTAGGGATCGAGGAACGCGGCCGCGTCGCCTAACAAAGCCCAGCCGCGCCCCATGTACTGCTTCGTCGCGTACGCGAGGCTCGAATAGAAACGGAGATCATCGAGGCGCGGCTCGGCGCCTTCGAGCAACTCGTTCAGTGTCGGAATCGCTTTGAGAAACGCGGCAAAGTCGTCCGCGCGATTCTTACTGTGATGCAGATCGATGAGGCGCTTGTCGAATACGACGCCGATGCTCGTCTCGCCATTGCCGAGCGGAATCACCCAGATCCAGTAGCCGTAGCCGGTGTAGTGATTCGTGCCCAGGCGGCGCGAGCTGACGTTGCCGCCGGAGATGCCGAGGCGGACGGCGAGATCGTCGATGTGCCGCACGTTTTTCCAGCGGCACCAGATCGCGGCCGTCGGATGTTCGTCGTTGCGCTCGATGAGATTGAGGCGCCGGCCGAGAAAGCTGACGCGGCCGGTGGCATCGAGAAGCCAGCGGCAGTGCAGCTCGTGCACGTCGCCGTTCATTTCGATCGTCACGCGGTGATCGAAGTCGCCGACGGCGACGTCGCGCACTTTTGCCGGACGCAGAAGCTCCGCACCTTCTTTCACGGCAGACGCGAGGAGGTGTTCGTCGAGCGCATCGCGCCGCAACTGAAATGCGGGGACGACGCTGCGAACGAAGCCGCCGGTTTCGCTCGCGTTCGCGTGACCGGTCACCTTCTCGTTCGTGAACCAGTAACGCAGACCTTCTTTCGGCAGCTGCTCGCGCTCGAGGTGTTCCCACATCGCGAGGCGGCGCGTGAGGAACATCGCCGACATCTCGGTGGTCGCTTCGCCGACTTTTTCGTCGAACGCCTCCGCTTTCTCAATGATGAGCACGCGAAGCTGCGGGAGGTCGCGACGCAGCAGGAGGGCGGCGGAGGCTCCACTGAAGGCGCCGCCGAGGATGATCACGTCGTACCGGGATTCATGAGACGGCATGCTAGGATTCGCGTCCTTCATGGAATCGCTTCGCGATTGGTTTCATTTCATCACCGATGTCCGCGGCCTCGTGCAGGCCGGCGGGTACATCGCGCTGGCGATCATCGTCTTTACCGAGACGGGATTGATGATCGGATTTTTCCTTCCCGGCGACTCGCTGCTCGTGACTGCAGGCCTGTTCGCGGCGAAGGGCGATCTGAACATCATCTGGCTGAACGCGCTGCTGATGTTCTGCGCGGTCACCGGGGATGCGACCGGCTACTACATCGGCAAGAAACTCGGGCCGGCGCTGTTCCGCCGTGAAGACTCGCTGCTGTTCAAGAAAAAGCACCTCGTGGCAACGCAGGAGTTTTACGAACGCCACGGCGGCAAGACCATCATCCTGGCGCGCTTCGTTCCGGTGATCCGCACGTTCGCGCCGGTCGTCGCAGGCATGGCCAACATGTCGTACCGCCGCTTCGCGATGTTCAACATCGTCGGCGGTGTGAGCTGGGTCTTCTCGATGACGATGATCGGCTACCTCCTGGTGACGCTGTTCCCCGCGACCGAGAAGCACATCGAGAAGGTGATCATCATCGTGATCCTCGTCTCGCTGCTGCCGGGCGTCATCGAGTACCTGCGGTCGCGCTCGCGTTCAAAGCCGCACGCGTCGTAACGAGCTGCGCGACCGTCTGCTCGGCCTGCCAGAGATGGCGGCGCTGATGCGCGACGACGATGCGGAACGCGGAGAACGCGTTGTACTTCACCCGCTTGTCGAACGGCGAGGGGATTCTGATGTGCGTGAGGTCGAGATCGCGCGCGCCGTGCAGGAGCTCGGTGAGCTTCGACTGCAGTGACGCGAACTCGCCGAATGCTTCTGCTTTCGCGCGCACCGAACGCGGCACGAACGGCGCGGAGGTTTTCGTCTTCGCGCGAATGGGCGGCTCGAGAAACCAGCGCAGCACGCGGCCGAGCATGTCCATTTTCGGCGGGCGCTTCGCGACGAGGTTGCGCTTGCGCGCGTCGGCAAAGGCGGTCGTGAGCACCGGCAGAAAGGACTCGGTCGAGATGCTGAGATGACTGATGCACTCGGCCGCCGACCAGCTGCCGGGATTCGGCCGGACGGTGAACAAACGGGGATCGGTCGACTGCACGAGCGTCCACGCGCGCTGCGTGGCTTCGTTCAGTTCTTTCTCCACCTTCTCGATCGCGTCCACGGAATGATTGTACGGCGTCGCGCGGCCGTCAGTCCTTCTGCTTCATCATCTCGCCGAGCTCGCGTGAGCGGCGCGTCGCCGCCTCCACCGCGTTCATGAGCGTCGTGCGCACGCCGCCGTTTTCGAGCGTGTGCAGGCCGGTGATGGCCGTTCCGCCGGGAGAGGTGACCATGTCTTTGAGGCGGCCGGGATGTTCGTTGGTTTCGAGCAGCAGCTTCGCCGAGCCGAGAACCGTTTGCGCGGCGAGGAGTTGCGCAGTGCGCCGCGAGAGGCCGACTTTCACGCCCGCATCGCTGAGCGCTTCGAGGATCAGAAAGACGTAGGCCGGTCCGGAGCCGGAGAGACCGGTGACCGCGTCGAGCTGCGATTCTTCGAGAATCACCGTGAGCCCGATCGAGTCGAAGATGCGCTTCGCCGCCGCGAGATCGGCTTCGCGCGCGTGCTCGCCGCCTGCGATCGCCGTCGCACCGGCGTCGACGAGCGCGGGCGTGTTGGGCATCGCGCGCACGACGCGCGTTCCGGTCGCGAGCCGCGTCTGAATCGTCGCCACCGGCACTCCTGCGGCAATGGAGATGACCAGCGCATCGGGCGAGATGACGTCCGCAACTTCGTCGAGCACCCGCGCCATGATCTGCGGCTTGATCGAGAGCACTACGATGTCTGCATTCGCGACCGCTTTGTTGTCGCTGGTGGCGTTGATGCCGTATTTCTCGCGCAGCTCGCGCACGCGCTCTTCACGCGGCGCGGAAGCGGAGATGTTCTCCGCCGCAAACTCCTCCCCCCGCAACAACCCCCGAATCATCGCCTCGGCCATGTTGCCGGCGCCGAGGAAGGAGATGGTGCGGGTCATGGGAGGTGACGCTCCAGCGTCGCGATGAGAACCGGAAGATCATCACGCACCGTGGACCAGATGCGCGGCATCTGCAGCTTGCGGTAGTGATGGATCGCGACATGACGCTGCGCGATGACGTCGAGCCACGGTAGCTCGATCGCCGCGCGCGTTTCCTTCGTGACGTGATTCGCGGCTTCGCCGATCATCGCGAGGCGCCACAGCACCGCGTCCTGCGTCTTCACGTCGCTGACAAACTGCTCGAGCGGAATGTCCGCGAGATGCTCCAGCGCGAGCCGCGCCGACGCGACCATGTCGCGGAGAAATCCGGGATCAAGCGACATCGAGCAGCACCACCGAATCGAGAATGGACCGCTTCCGGTATGGATTGTCGCTATGCTCGACCGCTTCCCATTCGACGAGATCGACGGGACGGCTGAAGACATGTGCGAGCTCGCGCTCCATCGCCGGCCAGTCAAACAACGTCCACGGCGCGTCTTTCGTAAACCGCGCGAGCACATCCACATCACTGTCGTCGTGAAACTCCTCCGGCCGCGTCACACTCCCGAAAAGCGCAAACTCCGTGATCTTCCACCGGCGGCAGAAGTCGCGGAGTTTGTCTTTGTCGATCTCGATCGCGAGCGGCGGCATCGCGGGTTAGTTTACGCGCTCGTTGCCGTTCGCAACGCCCCTCACCCGGCCCTGCGGGCCACCCTCTCCCCGCAAGCGGGGCGAGGGGCAACACAATCGAGCTTGCGGGAAGCGGGGCAGGTAGCCCTCCTCACCACGCGGTGTCACGTGAGGTCAAGCGGCACCGCCGAACTGAGGATCGCACGCTGGCGGTACGGGTTCATGCTGTGCTCGACCGCGCGGCGGGTCAACAGATCCACGTCTCGTCCGAAGATGCTGCAAAGCTCATCGCGCATCTGCACGTGATCGAAAAGGCTCCATCCAGCATCATCGGCGTACGACAGCAGCACGTCGACATCACTGTCCCGTCGGAACTCGCCCGGCCGTACGGCACTCCCGAAAAGCGCAAATTCCGTGATCTTCCACCGGCGGCAGAAGTCCCGGAGTTTGTCTTTGTCGATCTCGATCGCGAGCGGCGGCATCGCGGGTTAGTTTACGCGCTCGTTGCCGTTCGCAACGCCCCTCACCCGGCCCTGCGGGCCACCCTCTCCCCGCGAGCGGGGCGAGGG
>JALYOB010000557.1 GCA_030857085.1 Acidobacteriota bacterium
GTGCCGAAGGTATCGACGTAGATCGACACCGGGTCGGCAACGCCGATCGCATACGCGAGCTGCACTTCGACTTCGTCCGCAAGGCCTGCGGCGACGAGGTTCTTGGCGATGTAACGCGCCATGTAGCACGCCGAGCGGTCGACCTTCGTGGGGTCTTTCCCCGAGAACGCACCGCCGCCGTGACGGCCGCGGCCACCGTACGTATCGACGATGATCTTGCGGCCGGTGAGGCC
Source organism: Acidobacteriota bacterium (assembly GCA_030857085.1). GTDB lineage: Bacteria > Acidobacteriota > Thermoanaerobaculia > Gp7-AA8 > Gp7-AA8 > QHVT01. Next base: position 234 of record JALYOB010000557.1, read on the forward strand.
GGTGTCGCCCTGCGGTCCGCCGATCACGAACTTGCCGGTCGGGTTGATGTGGAACTTGGTGTCCGCATCGAGCAGCTCGGCCGGAACCACCGGCTTGATCACCTTCTCGATGACCGCCTCGGTGAGATCGCGATGGCTGACGTTCGGCGAATGCTGCGTCGAGATGACGATCGCGCTCGCGCGCACGGGGCGCTTGCCTTCGTACTCGATCGTGACCTGCGACTTGCCGTCCGGACGGAGGAAGTCGAGCTCATTGCTCTTGCGCACCTCCGTGAGGCGGCGCGTGAGCTGGTGCGCGAGCATGATCGGCAGCGGCATCAGCTCGGGCGTCTCACGCACGGCGAAGCCGAACATGAGGCCCTGGTCGCCTGCGCCGCCGGTGTCGACGCCCTGCGCGATGTCGGGCGACTGCGGGTCGATCGAGGAGATGACCGCGCAGGTCTCGCTGTCGAAGCCGTATTTGGCGCGCGTGTAGCCGATGTCGCGGATCGTGTTGCGGACGATCGAGGGGAAATCGACGTAGGTTTTGGTGGTGATCTCGCCCGAGATCATTGCCAGGCCGGTCGTCACGAGCGTTTCGCACGCGACGCGCCCGAGGGGATCCTCGGCGAGAACGGCGTCGAGGATCGCGTCCGAGATCTGATCCGCGATCTTGTCCGGATGACCTTCAGTGACGGACTCCGACGTAAAAAGGGTCCTGTGATTAGCCATGCTTGAGTGCGCTCCTTGAAAGGACTGCAGAAGAATTTGCGAATCCTAGCATGATGCGGCGCGGCGCGCCGCGGTCGACCCGTTGCCCGTCGCCAGTGACCGCGACAGTACGGTTCTATGCGTACGTTGTGCGAGTTGCCTCACACGTCGCCCAGGCAACTGGTGCGCGGGAACGGGCGACTGGGAACCGGTCGACGCGCGCAAAGCGCGCCGCGCGCATCTGGTTTGCACAGCCCGCTTCCTCGATGGTCAAAACGCGCCATTTCGGTGCTTATCGCGATCTGTTGCTGCTGTTCACGCGCTATGGACGGAAGGATTTCCGGCTGAGCGTCACTCCGGAGGACTTTCTCGCGGCGGAGGCGGAGCCGGGAGAGATGGAGCCGGACGTCAAGGCGCGCGCGGATGCATTCGCGAATGCGCTCAAGCAGATGGGGCCGACGTATGTGAAATTCGGCCAGCTGCTCTCGACCCGGCCGGACGTCGTGCCGCAGGAGTACATCGTCGCGCTCGAGCAGCTGCAGGACGATCTCGAGCCCTTTTCGTTCGCCGACGTCGAGCGCATCGTGGAACAGGAGCTCGGCGTTCGCATCTCCAAAGGATTCGATTCGTTCGAGGCCACTCCCCTCGCGGCCGCCTCGTTAGGCCAGGTGCATCGCGCGGTTCTGCGCGACGGCCGCGACGTGGTGGTCAAAGTGCAGCGGCCGAACGTCAGCGAGCAGGTGCATCGCGACCTCGAAGTCTTCACCGACATCGCCCAGGAGCTCGAGAAGCACACGGACCTCGGCCGCAAGATGAATCTCGTCGCGGCGCTCGATCAGGCGAAGCTCGTGATGTTCAGCGAGCTCAATTACCTTCAGGAAGCGCGCAATACGCGCATTCTCCGCGACAACCTCTCGCCCTTTCCGCAGATCTACGTTCCCGACGTCGTCGATGACTACACCTCGCCGCGCGTGCTCACGACGGAGCTCGTGCGCGGCAAGAAGGTCTCGAAACTCACGCCGCTGTCGCTCATCGAAGGCAACTACGCCGAGCTCGCGTCCGTCCTCACCCGCGCCTATCTGAAGCAGATCTGCGTCGACGGCGTGTGGCACAGCGATCCCCATCCGGGCAACGTTTTCATTCGTGAGGAAGACGGCGCGCCGCAGCTGGTGCTGCTCGACTTCGGCATGGTCAGCCGCATCAGCCACGAGATGCAGGACGAGGTGATCAAGCTTCTCCTCGCGATCTCGTCGAATCGCGGCGGCGAGGTCGCCGATGCGTGCGTGAGGATGTGCGAGGCGCAGGAGCGCTTCGAGCCGGTCAAGTTCACGCGCGAGATCTCCACGCTCGTCGCGGCAGTGCACGACGCGAGTGCCAAGGACATCAACACCGGTCAGTTGCTCTTCACGGTGATCGGCATTGCGAACAATAACGAGCTGCGCGCACCGGCCGAGCTGACGATGCTCGCGAAGACGCTGCTGCATCTCGACGCGATCACCAAACGCCTCGATCCCGATTACGACCCGCAACGCGTCATTCGCGATTACGCGGAGCAGCTGTTCAGCCAGAAGCTCGCGCAGAAGTTCAATCCGCGCAACTTCTATCCGGCCCTGCTCGATCTCAATCAGCTGGTGCTCGACCTGCCGCATCGCACGCGCGAGATCATCGATCTAACCGCGGCGGGACGTTTGTCCTTCGGGATCAAGCTGACGCAGGCGGAAGAGTTTCTCGCCGGCATTCACAAGATCGCGAACCGCATCACGATCGGCGTGGTGATCGCGGCGCTGCTGATCTCGTCGTCGATGATGATGCGCGTCCCCACCCGCTTCAGCATCTTCGGCTACCCCGGCCTCGCCGTCCTCGGCTACCTCCTCGCGAGCGCCGCCGCCTTCTACCTGATCATCGCCACGATCGTGCAGGATCGAAGGGATCAGGAGAAGGCGAAGTTCAAGGGGAAGTAGCGCGGCGCGGTGCGCCGCGCGTTATCCGTTGTCCGTTGTCGGTTCAGGGTGCAGCGTTCCGAGTGCGGTGACTGACCCTGAACGGACAACCGATAACGGACAACGCGCGCGAAGCGCGCTCACTTCATATCCAGATCATTCAACCCCCCGCCCCCACTCGCCATCTGCTTCGGCGCGCTCTCGAAGATGTACACCTCCGTTCCGACGGGCACTTCTTTGTAGAGGAACGAGAGCATGTCGTTGGGGAGGCGGATGCAGCCGTGGGAGGCGCGGCGGCCGATGGATTTGGGGTCGTTGGTGCCGTGGATCATGACCCGGTCGCCGAGGTCGAGGGCGTATTTGCCCATGGTGCCGCGTTCCTTGCGCAGCGGGGAGTCCGCGGGCGGGACCGGTCTGCCTTCTTCGACGAACGCCCAGTCGGGTTTGGTCCAGACCGGATCGACCACTTTGCGCACCACCGTGTGCCGGCCGCGCGGGGTGCGGAACCACCACACTTTGTTGCCGCGGCGGAGAACCTTGTCCGAGCCCGTTGCGG
>JALYOB010000130.1 GCA_030857085.1 Acidobacteriota bacterium
GGCTGTGGGAGCGCATCCGCACTCGTTCGTTCGACCTGCGTGCAGCGGGCGCGGCGATGGTGATGATCATCGGCGGTCTGGTCTGCGTGGCGCAGTTGTGGCCGCGAGCGGGACGGCAGCAGGTGTTCAACATCGTCTCCATCGACACGCTCTGGTACGCGCTGGCGAGCATGTTCTTTCCTGATGCACGGATCTCCGATGCCGTCGGCCCGGCGATCATCGTCCTCGCCTTCATCACCTATGGCATCAGCAGGCGGGCGCTGCCGGCCGTGTTTCTCTGGACCACGCTCGCCGCGCTCATGCTCGTGTTCGTCTTCATCTGGATGGGCGGGCTGCGTCACGCTGGGTTGCTGCTCGTCGTGACACTCGCCGCGGTCTGGATCGCCGACGCGTACGGAGCGTACCGCCGCGAGCGTCTCCTCATGGCCGCGCTCGCCGTCTCGCTGGTCTATTCGATCTGGACGGCGGCGGACGCATGGATCGACGAGACGCGCTACGCGTTTTCCGGCAGCCGCGAAGTCGCAGGGTTCATGCGTCGCAATCACCTCGACCGGATGCAGCTCGTGGCGCACGGTATGTTCTGGAACGCGCCGCTCGTTTATCTGCCGGGCGTGCAGGTCTGGTATCCCGTTGCCGGACGCTACGGGACGTACTCGCGATGGGAGCGCGCCGAGTACACGCAGTCGCTGGTACCCGTCGAAGACGCGCTGGCGCGAGTGCCGTCGCAATTGCATGGTAAGCCGTGGCTGCTCATCGCAAATCGCGAGCTGCCGCAGCCGCTGCGGAGCCATTTCCGCCTGTTGTTCGAGACACATGCGTCCATCTGGCGGATGCGCGACGAACGCTATTGGCTGTACGTTCCGGAGCCGCCGGGGCCGCGCTAAACCGTTGCGGAATAAGCCCGCGACAGGCGCCGTTAGCGCGAGTCCGGGCTTGACAAAGTCCAAAATGCCCGCGTAAAGTGCGCGGGTTTTCCCAACCGGGACCAATTGTCAGCTGTACGTGTCTTCAGAAGGATAAGCAACGAATGCCAACGATCAACCAGCTTGTTGCGCAGGGCCGCGAGAACGTCAAGTACAAGACGAAGTCGCCGGCGCTGCAGTCGAGCCCGCAGAAGCGCGGCGTCTGCACGCGCGTGTACACCTCGACCCCGAAGAAGCCGAACTCGGCGCTTCGTAAGGTCGCCCGCGTGCGTCTCACGAACGGGGTCGAAGTCACGACCTACATCCCGGGCGTCGGTCACAACCTCCAGGAGCACTCGATCGTGCTCATCCGCGGAGGCCGTGTGAAGGACCTTCCGGGTGTTCGTTACCACGTGATCCGCGGAACGCTCGACGCTGTCGGCGTCGCCAAGCGCAACCAGAGCCGCTCCAAGTACGGAGCCAAGCGACCGAAGAAGGCGTAAGACCCATGCCGAGAAGAAGAGAAGTTCCGAAACGCGAGATCCTGCCGGATCCGGTTTACAACAGCCAGCTCGTCACCAAGTTCATCAACTCGCTCATGACCGACGGCCGCAAGTCGGTCGCCGAGCGCGTGTTCTACGGCGCGCTGCGCAAGGTCGAAGACCGCGCGAAAGACGATCCGATCAAGATCTTCAAGAAAGCGATCGACAACGTCAAGCCGGCGCTCGAAGTCAAGAGCCGCCGCGTCGGTGGATCGAACTATCAGGTTCCGATCGAAGTTCGTCCGACCCGCCGCACCGCCCTCGCCATCCGCTGGATGATCTCCTACGCCGCCTCGCGCGGTGAGAAGACGATGGTGGACAAGCTGGCCGGCGAGATCATGGACGCCGCCAACAACCGCGGCAACGCCATTAAAAAGCGTGAAGACACGCACAAGATGGCCGAGGCGAACAAGGCTTTCGCTCACTACCGTTGGTAGTTCGGAAATTGAAAATTGAGAAATTGAAAATTGAAAATTCAGTTTTCGGGTTCTCAGTTCGTAGTTGCAGTAGGATGTAAAAAATTGAACGTTGACCATTGAGTCGTTTTCAATTTTCAATTTTCAATTTTCAATTCAAGAAGTCTCCCTAGCTCCGTCTCGACCGGATAACACAGAACGGGTTCTGCGGTTCCGGACCGAGCAACGGGAAACCTAAAACTGAATCGATTTTTGGTGGAGCGATGGCCATCGGCTGTCGTTCTGTCGGCGAGTCTCACGGCTCGCTGTTCCACCGGTTTGTCCGCGGTACACGAGAAGAAAAAGCAATGGCACGTCAGGTACCTCTCGAGAAGACTCGCAACATCGGCATCATGGCTCACATCGATGCCGGGAAGACGACGACCACCGAGCGCATCCTCTACTACACCGGGATTACTCACAAGATCGGTGAAGTGCACGAGGGCACTGCGACCATGGACTGGATGGTCCAGGAGCAGGAGCGCGGCATCACCATCACCTCGGCCGCAACCACTGCCAAGTGGGGCGACACGCGGATCAACATCATCGACACGCCGGGCCACGTCGACTTCACCGTCGAAGTCGAGCGCAGCTTGCGCGTTCTCGACGGTGCCGTCGGTGTGTTCTGCGCGGTCGGCGGCGTCGAGCCGCAGTCCGAAACCGTGTGGCGCCAGGCCGACAAGTACGGCGTTCCCCGCATCGCGTTCGTCAACAAGATGGACCGCATCGGCGCGAACTTCGAAGCGGTCGTCGGTCAGATCCGCTCCAAGCTCGGCAAGAATGCCGTTCCTCTTCAGCTGCCGATCGGCGCCGAAGACAAGTTCAAGGGCGTCATCGACCTCGTGCAGATGAAGGCGCTTGTCTTCAAGGACGAGACCCTCGGCGCCAAGTACGACGTCGAAGAGATTCCGGCCGAACTGCGCGCCGAAGCCGAGAGCTTCCGCGAGAAGATGGTCGAGTCGATCGCCGAGTCGCACGACGAGCTGCTCGAGAAGTATCTCGCGGGCGAGACCCTCGAGGTCGGCGAGCTCAAGGCCGCTCTGCGCGACGCCACGATCCATCAGAAAATCACGCCGGTGCTTTGCGGCACCGCGTTCAAGAACAAGGGCGTGCAGCCTCTCCTCGACGCCGTCGTCGATTACCTCCCGAGCCCGGTCGACATCCCGCCGGTCAAGGGTGTGAACCCCGACGACGAGTCGTTCATGGAGCGCAAGGCCTCGGATGACGAGCCGTTCTCCGGCCTCGTCTTCAAGATCATGACCGACCCGTTCGTCGGCCAGCTCGCGTTCTTCCGCGTTTACTCCGGCCGCGTCGAGTCGGGCACCGCGGTGCTCAACTCGACCAAAGGTACGACCGAGCGCGTCGGGCGTCTCCTGCAGATGCACGCGAACAAGCGGGAAGAGATCAAAGAAGTGCGCGCGGGCGACATCGGCGCGGCCGTCGGTCTGAAGTCGGTCACCACCGGCGACACGATCTGCGATCCGAAGCAGGCGATCGTCCTCGAGACGATGAACTTCCCCGAGCCCGTCATCGCGGTTGCGATCGAGCCGAAGACCAAGGGCGACCAGGAAAAGATGGGCATCGCGCTCGCGAAGCTGATGCAGGAAGACCCGACGTTCAAGGTGCACACGGACGTCGAGACCAACCAGACCATCATCCGCGGGATGGGCGAGCTGCACCTCGAGATCATCGTCGACCGCATGGTCCGCGAGTTCAACGTCGGTGCGAACGTCGGCAAGCCGCAGGTTGCGTATCGCGAGGCGATCACGCGCAAGTCGGAAGCCGAAGGGAAGTTCGTCCGCCAGTCGGGTGGTAAGGGTCAGTACGGTCACGTCAAGATGCGCTTCGAGCCGCTGCCGGAAGGCGGGTTCGAGTTCGTCAACGAGATCGTCGGTGGTTCGGTCCCGCGCGAGTTCATCAAGCCGACCGAGCAGGGCATCAAGGAAGCGCTCGAGCGCGGCATCGTCGCCGGTTATCCGATGACGGGCGTTCGCGCGATTCTGTACGACGGTTCGTACCACGACGTCGACTCCTCGGAAATGGCGTTCAAGATCGCCGGTTCGATGGCCTTCCAGGAAGGCGCGAAGAAGGCGAATCCGATCCTCATGGAGCCGATCATGGACGTCGAAGTCGTCACGCCGGAAGACTACGCGGGCGACGTCATGGGCGATCTCTCGCGCCGTCGCGGCAAGATCCAGCAGATGGAAGAGCGTGCCGGTGCGAAGGTCATCCGGGCTCACGTTCCTCTCTCCGAGATGTTCGGTTATGCAACGCAGGTGCGGTCGATGTCGCAGGGCCGCGCGAGCTACACCATGCAGTTCCTGGCTTACGAGCCGGCTCCGAAGAACGTCGCCGAAGAGGTGATCTCCAAGAGCGCCGGTACCACACAGCGAGTCTGAGGACCGACAGGTCCGCGATATTTCGAACGCAAGAAATCAGGGAGGTTAGATCTCAATGGCCAAAGAGAAATTCGACCGCAGCAAACCGCACGTGAACATCGGCACGATCGGTCACGTCGACCACGGCAAGACCACGCTGACGGCTGCCATCACCCGCATCCTCGCCTCGAAGGGCACGGCTTCGTTCGTCGCCTTCGACCAGATCGACAAGGCTCCGGAAGAGCGTGAGCGCGGCATCACGATCGCGACCGCGCACGTCGAGTACTCGACCGAGAAGCGCCACTACGCGCACGTCGACTGCCCGGGCCACGCCGACTACGTCAAGAACATGATCACCGGCGCCGCGCAGATGGACGGTGCGATCCTCGTGGTCGCCGCCACCGACGGCCCGATGCCGCAGACGCGCGAGCACATCCTGCTCGCCCGTCAGGTCGGCGTGCCGGCGATGGTCGTCGCCCTCAACAAGGTCGACGCCGCCGATCCGGACCTCCTCGAGCTCGTCGAGCTCGAAGTCCGCGAGCTGCTCAGCTCGTACGACTTCCCAGGTGACGACATTCCCATCGTCCGCGTCTCGGCGCTCAAGGCGCTCGAGTCGGGCGACCACTCGTCCGAGTGGGGCCAGAAGATCATCGAGCTCATGGACGCGGTCGACAACTACATCCCGCTTCCGGAGCGCGCGATCGACAAAGAGTTCCTGATGCCGGTCGAAGACATCTTCTCGATCTCGGGCCGCGGCACGGTCGTCACCGGCCGTATCGAGCGCGGCATCGTCAAGGTCGGTGAGGAAATCGAGATCGTCGGCATCCGTCCGACCATCAAGAAGGTCGTCACCGGCGTCGAAATGTTCCGCAAGCTCCTCGATCAGGGTCAGGCGGGCGACAACGTCGGCCTCCTGCTCCGCGGTGTGGAGCGCAAGGACGTCGAGCGTGGTCAGGTCTGCGCCAAGCCGGGCTCGATCAAGCCGCACACGAAGTTCAAGGCCGAGGTCTACATTCTCACGAAGGAAGAGGGTGGACGCCACACGCCGTTCTTCAATGGCTATCGTCCGCAGTTCTACTTCCGCACGACCGACATCACGGGCGTTGCGGCTCTGGGCGAAGGCGCCGAGATGGTCATGCCTGGTGACAACACCGCGCTCACCATCACCCTCATCCATCCGATCGCGATGGAGAAGGGTCTGCGCTTCGCGATTCGTGAGGGCGGCCGCACGGTCGGCGCCGGCACGGTCACCGACATTCTCGAGTAGTCAGCCAAAGCTCATCGTGAGGAGAGGCAGCGTTCTGCCTCTCCTCCTCTGCTCTTTAAAGGTACTGAATCATGATGAACGAAAAGATCCGCATCCGACTCAAGGCTTACGACTACCGCGTGCTCGACCAATCGACGTCTGAGATCGTCGACACGGCCAAGCGTACGGGAGCGAAGGTAGCGGGACCGATTCCCCTGCCGACGCAGATCTCGAAGTACACGGTTCTGCGCAGCCCGCACGTCGACAAGAAGTCGCGCGAGCAGTTCGAGATGCGGACTCACAAGCGGCTGCTCGACATTCTCGAGCCGACCACGCAGACGGTCGACGCGCTGATGAAGCTCGAACTTCCGGCTGGCGTCGACGTCGAGATCAAGGCGTTCGGCAAATAGCGCCTGCGGCGCGTTCTCGGTTGTCCGTTGTCGGTTGTCGGTCTGAGACCGGCCGCCGAAAACCGACAACCGACAACCGACAACACAAGAACCCCTCACGGGTTCCAAGGTGGAAAGAACTCACACAATGGCAATCGAAGGAATCATTGGCAAGAAGGTCGGGATGACCCAGGTGTTCGCCGAAGACGGCGCACTGGTGCCTGTGACCGTCATCCAGGCCGGTCCCTGCCTCGTGGTCCAGAAGAAGACGAGCGAGAAGGACGGCTATGACGCCGTGCAGATCGGTCTCGTGGAGAAGGTCTCGAACCGCCGCATCAACAGCGCGCTTCGCGGACACTTCGAGAAGGCGGGCGTGCAGCCCGTCAAGACGCTCGCCGAGGTCCCGTACAGCGGCGATGCGAACGTCGGCGACCGCGTGCAGGTCGACATCTTCAAGGCGGGCGACGCCATCGACGTCGTCGGCCAGTCGAAGGGCAAAGGCTTCCAAGGCGTCGTCAAGCGTCACGGCTTCGGCGGCGGCCGCGAGTCTCACGGCTCGATGTTCCACCGCGCCCCCGGGTCGATCGGCGCCTCGGCGTTCCCGTCGCGCGTCATGAAGGGCATGCGCATGGGCGGCCGTATGGGCGGCGATCAGGTCACGGTCAAGAACCTCCGCGTGGCGAAGGTCGACGCCGAGAACAACCTGCTCTACATCCGCGGCGCCGTCCCGGGTGGCCGCAACGGTCTCGTCTACGTGCGCTTTTCGAAAAACGGAAAGCGGGGTGAGTAACCATGCCGACCATTGACATCAAGAACTGGGACAACAAGACCGTCGGCTCGGTCGACCTGCCGGAAGAGATCTTCGCGTATCCGTACAAAGAGCATCTCGTCCACGAAGCCGTGCGCAACTATCTCGCCGGCCTTCGTCAGGGCACGCACAAGACCAAGACCCGCTCGGAAGTCTCCGGCTCCGGCAAGAAGCCTTTCAAGCAGAAGGGCACCGGCCGCGCCCGTCAGGGTGGCGCCCGTCCGCCGATCCACCGCCACGGCGGTACGGTCTTCGGTCCGCAGCCGCGCGACTACTCGTACAAGATGAACACGAAGGAGAAGAAGGCGGCCCTCAAGTCGGCTCTCTCCCAGCGTGTGAAAGAAGGCAAGTTCGTCGTCGTCAACGACATGGCCGTCGATGACGTGAAGACGAAAGCCTTCGCGCAGAAAGTCGCGACGATCGGCGTCGAAGGGAAGGCACTTCTCATCGACACGATGGAGAACACGAACGTCGTTCTCGCCTCGCGCAACAACCCGAAGCTGCACTTCGTCGACGCGCTGCACGTCAACGTGTACGACGTCGTCAACAGCCGCTACATCGTCCTGAGCCAGGCCGCGCTCGATCGTCTGACGGAGGCACTCAGCAATGAACGCTAATCAGGTCATCCGCCGGCCGCTCGTCACCGAGAAGTCGACCATCCTGCGCGAGGAAGGCAACGTCCTCGCGTTCGAGGTCGATCCGAACGCGAACAAGATCCAGGTCAAGAGCGCGGTCGAAGAGCTGTTCAAAGTGAAGGTCGAAGAGGTCCGCCTCTTCAACGTTCGCGGAAAAATGAAACGTCTGGGCCGTTTCCTCGGCAAGCGCCGCGACTGGCGCAAAGCCTACGTACGGCTCAAAGCAGGCGAGAAAGCCCCCGAGTTCGTCGAGGGCGTGTAATCGCCGCGAGCCGATAAAGAAAGAAAACTATGGCTACGAATCGATACAAGCCGACTTCACCGGGCGTCCGCTTCTCGACGCACGCGTCGTTCCGGGACATCACCAAGACGTCTCCGGAGAAGTCGCTCACCAAAGGCAAGCCGAAGACCGGCGGCCGCAACTCGAAGGGACGCATCACCTCGCGTTTCATCGGCGGCGGTCACAAGCAGAAGTACCGCGACATCGACTTCAAGCGCGACAAGCGCGGGATTCCCGCGAAGGTTGCGGCGATCGAGTACGACCCGAATCGCACCGCGCACATCGCTCTTCTTCACTACGTCGATGGTGAGAAGCGCTACATCCTCGCGCCGAATGGTCTGACCGTCGGCACGACGATCGTCGCCGGCGAGGAAGCCGACATCCTGGTGGGCAATGCCCTCCCGCTGTCGAAGATCCCTCTCGGTACGGTCATCCACAACATCGAGCTCAAGGAAGGCAAGGGCGGCCAGATGGTTCGCTCGGCCGGCGCGGGCGCGCAGCTCATGGCCCGCGAGGGCGACTGGGCCACGCTCCGTCTCCCCTCCGGCGAGATGCGCAAAGTGCACGTGCGCTGCTACGCGACGATCGGTCAGGTGGGCAATCTCGAGCACGAGAACGTCTCCTACGGCAAAGCGGGCCGCACCCGTCACCTCGGCAAGAAGCCGCACAACCGCGGCGTCTCCATGAACCCGGTCGATCACCCGCTCGGCGGCGGCGAAGGCAAGACGTCCGGCGGCCGTCATCCGGTCAGCCCGTGGGGCCAGCCCACCAAGGGCTACAAGACGCGCCGCAACAAGCAGACGAACAAGTTCATCGTCAAGCGGAGAACCAAGTAATGCGCTCAATGAAGAAAGGTCCGTTCGTGGACTCCCACCTCGAGAAGAAGGTGGAGACGATGAACCGCGAGCGCGACAAGAAAGTCATCAAGACGTGGTCGCGCCGCTCGACCGTGACCCCCGAGATGGTCGGTCACACGATCGCGGTGCACAACGGCCGGAAGTTCACCCCGGTTTACATCTCCGAGAACATGGTCGGCCACAAGCTCGGCGAGTTCTCCCTGACGCGCACCTTCAAAGGCCACAGCGGCAAGAAGGTCGAGAAGTCGGCCAAGCCGGCGGGCAAGTAAGAGGAAACCATGGAAGCAACCGCAACTCTCAGATACCTGAAGGCATCGCCCCAGAAGGTCCGTCTCGTGGCCGATCTCGTGCGCGGCAAGAAGGTCGAGGAAGCGCTGAGCATTCTCCGCTTCACGCGGAAAGCCGTGGCCCGCGACCTCGAGAAGCTGGTCCGCTCGGCCATCGCCAACGCCGAGAACCGCGAGAACGGCGCCGATGCCGACGAGCTCGTGGTCTCGAAGATCTACGTCAACGAAGGACCGCGCGACAAGCGCATCCAGCCGGCGCCGATGGGTCGTGCCTATCAGATCCAGAAGCGCAAGGCGCACGTCACCGTGCATGTCTCGGATGAAGTCAAGGCTGTGAACGAGCGGAGCGGCGGCAAAGGCCGTGCGCGCGCCAGGAAGCAGGGGTAATCGATGGGTCAGAAGGTCAATCCTTACGGTTTTCGGCTGGGCTTCAACAAGACCTGGCACTCGCGCTGGTTCGCGGGAAAGAACTACGCCGAGACGCTGCACCGCGATCTGAAGCTTCGCGACGATCTCAAGGGCCGTCTCAGCCATGCCGGCGTGTCGGAGATCGACATCGAGCGCACGGCGAACAAGATGCGCATCAACATCTACACCTCGCGTCCGGGCATCATCATCGGCCGCAAGGGTGCGGAAGTGGACAAGCTGCGTGACGAGCTGCAGAAGATGGTCAACGGCGAGGTCTACATCAACATCCAGGAAATCCAGCGTCCGGAGCTCGACGCGCAGCTCGTGGC